>DAIPLH010000490.1:0-2155 GCA_036769325.1 Bacteroidota bacterium | reverse complement strand
GCCCTCGCAAATGATAAACGGACCAGCCCGATTGAAGCCTCTCTTTCCGATAAGGTTCAGGTCTGGCCCTACCTGGTCAGGGTTGAGTTTCTTGCCTCCCTCCTGGTCATGGTGATTCTGACGTTCTGGTCATTCCTCCTTGATGCACCACTGGAGGAGCCGGCCAACCCTGCTCTTACGCCCAATCCCTCGAAAGCCCCATGGTATTTTCTCGGCCTTCAGGAGATCCTTGTCTATTTCGACCCGTGGATTGCCGGGGTGCTTATTCCAACCCTGATCATTGTCGGGTTGTGTGCCGTTCCTTACATCGACATCAACCAGAAGGGAAATGGGTATTACACGTTCAAGGAAAGACCGTTCGCAATCCTGACATTCTGCTTCGGCTTTCTGGTATTGTGGGTGGCGCTTATCATTCTTGGGACGTTCTTCCGTGGTCCGGGCTGGAACCTGTTCATGCCCTGGCAGGAATGGGATACTCACAGGGTTGTGGCTCTGACGAACGTTGACTTTACAGAATTCTTTTTTGGCGTTCCAACGCGACTTGTTGACGACTCCCTCAACCCGCTTGCCATGTTCATTGGTTCTGTGACGATTGTTCTGTGGTACGGACTCGGTGCGGGCTATTACCTTTGGAAGAAGGGATCTGAAACGCTCAAGACCCTGGGACCCATGCGCTATAGCATTATTGCATTTCTTTTCCTCACAATGATGGCGATGCCCGTGAAGATTATCCTGCGGATTGCCCTCAATATCAAATATATTCTGGTTACTCCCTGGTTTAATGTCTGATTCATTTTCCGGCCAACGATCCCCGTACCTTGTTCAATCGAATGTGACGTCAAAGGATTAAGCTTTGCTGAAGAAACGATTACAAACACCAATTGAAGAGAGAGATTACAGTCGGTACTATCTCGTTTTCTCGGGGCTGCTCTTTGTTGGAACGATGTGGGCGGTTGTGGATGAAGTCTCGACCCGTCGGCCCTGGAAGGACTATCAGAGAGAGTACTACGGTCTCATGCAACAGGCAACCAGCGAGCAGCTGGAATTCGCAAAGATGTATGTTGACTCGGCAGCACTGCTTGACTTTAACGCTCAGCTTGGAGCGATCAGGGATTCCATGAATGCACCGGAGTACAGGAGCATTGTGGAGATACGCACAGGGATTCTTGAAGAGTTGATAGACCTGAATCGGGAATACCAGTTTGCAAAGAGCCGGAGTGACGAGGCATACTATTTTTACAAGAAGTCCGTGAAAGAGGGATCTGAAGACCTTGCGCAAAAAGAGGACCTCGAAGAGAATGAAAAGGCAATGCGCGAATACGGGGAACACATCAAAGTCCAGGAAGCCCGGAGAGACTCCCTGGGGCGGATCATCGAAGGATATCTGCAAAGGGTTCGGGACATCCAGTCGGGTATCGATGAGTTGATGGTGGATGTAGAGAAGTGGGAAATGAAGATGACCCGCAACGATGATGCAACGATTTCCATCAGGCAGATCATGATGCTTGATTACGATCGAAATCCGTTCAATGATCCGAAGGCAAGGGTTGATCGCTGCCAGACATGTCATCTGGGATGGAATGAAGAACTTGCAGAGAGTTTTCCGCAGCCGTTTACACAGCATCCGGTCCCTGAGCTCCTTGCCATCCACAGTCCGGAGAAGTATGGTTGCACAACGTGCCATCGGGGCCAGGGAAACGCATTGACAGCAGGGTTTGCTCACGGAGAAGCTGACCACTATTGGGAAAATCCGCTCCTCGCAAAGGCCGATGTCTGGGCTTCGTGCAATGAATGCCATGAAAATCAGAGTTCCCTCCGGCACGCGGCTTCGTTCACGAGCGCGAAGCGATTGATGATCGAATCCGGCTGTCATGGTTGCCATGAAATCAAGGGCTTTACCGACATTCCGAAGATCGGTCCGGATCTGAGCAGGATCGGGGAAAAGGCCACTGCGGAATGGATTTTCGGGTGGGTGAAGGATCCGCGCAGCTACAATCCGCGCACGAGGATGCCCAATTTTCAGTTTACCGATGACCAGGCCCGGGCGATTACTGCATACCTGATGAAGGTTTCTGATGAATCGGACTTCACACCGACCGCGGGTGAACCAGGCGGAGGGGATGTATCCAGAGGCAAGGTGCTCGTCGAGACTGTT
>DAIPLH010000129.1:0-7638 GCA_036769325.1 Bacteroidota bacterium | reverse complement strand
CGCGCGACCTGCTCGGCCTGCATGGCGAGTACGTCGACCGCCAGCTCATCATCAAAGACAAAACCGGCGGTGTTGTCCATCGTCAGAAAGGCGCACTGCCGCATCGTTGTGATTCTCTCTCCTTTGTTGGTTGTCGATCGTTGATTGACCGTTGTCGATGAGCTATCGACAACCGTCCGTTGACCATTGACAGTGACACAGATGGATTTTCTCCCTCAGCGCACCGTCTCTTGATCCTCAAGCAGGAGCTTTCCGGAGTATTGCAGCTGCTCCATCGCCTGCATCGGGTGATAGCGTGCCCCCTGAACATCCCGGAAGAGTTTCTCGAGTCCGAGGTTGCGATAGTATGCCTGACCGCCGACTACTTCCATTGCTTTTTCGACTGTCCTGATGCATGCCTCGGCCACGTTGGTTTTCCTGGTCAGGACTTCATGTCCGAGCCGGTTCAGTGGGTCGAAATCGAAGTTGTTCGCAATGCGGATCATGTCCGACCACTGAACCTCGGCGGCAGTGAGGCTATTGTTCATTTCGCCGACGAGATGGGGATGGTGCTGGTTCACTCTCTTGCGCGCCGTGGATAGAGCGATTGCCGATGCTCGTTGAGCGACGCCGAGATAGACCGACATGATCAGTGGGAGGGCGACGAGAATGATCACATTGTAAAAAGGATGAAATTCACCGCGAGGGCGACGCATGACGATCGCGCTTTCAGGCACGAACACATTGTCAAGCTTGACAGTCTGTGAGCCTGTTCCGCGCATCCCCATGGTGTACCAGTCATCCAGTATCGAAACGCCCGGGGAACTGAACGGAACGGGGAAATGCAGCACCTGCCATCCCTGTTCAGGATCGTTATAGGGCCCACTGGTCACGAGGATGTTCCCGCCTGCAGATTGACTTGCAAACGATTTTGTTCCCGAATATGTGAATCCGCCGTCTGCCTTCTTCATTTCTCCGTTGGAATCAAGCCAGTCCTTGGCGCCGGTGCTGACAAGAACAGGTTGATTGGCGGCAACCTTCCGGAGCATTTCCTCAGCGCCGAGTCCTTTCCGGAATTTCCAGACATTGGCGCCGAGGAGGTGCTGATGCATCGAAAGCGCAAGCGCTGTTGAGCTGCAGTATTGAGCCAGAATCCTCAGGATTTCGCACATGTCCGCATGGGCGAGACCTCCCCCACCAAGCTCCGTTGGAATCAGAGCGGCGAAGAACCGGTGTTCACGCAGCGCTTCATAGTTCCTGGCGACAAAGGTGTCGGTTCGATCATGCTCGTCTGCCCGTTCCCGGAAAGCCGGCCCGAGCTGATGTACGAGGTCAACGAGGGTCGTCGCCTTCCCGGCCTTAAGGGTTGGTGTCTGAACGCCTGTGGTACTCATTGTTCGCTCCTGTTTATTGAATTGAGATCCGAATCAACGAACTTTTTTCCCCGGAATCCCGTTTATTACCGTGGACAGACCGGAGACACAACAATGACAATCTTCCTGAGCTTTGCGGCAGCCGGGTTTCTTATCTTCGGATCAACACGAAAACCCGATCCCGGCACTCTCGAACAGAAGAGTATTTATGATTTCACGATGAAGACGATCGACGGTGAGGACCGCCCCTTGTCTACTTACAAAGGAAAGGTTCTCCTTATCGTGAATGTCGCTTCGAAGTGTGGTTACACCCCCCAATACGAGGGACTTCAGGATTTGTACGAGAAATATAAAGACAGGGGACTGATGGTGCTTGGTTTTCCGTCAAACAATTTTGGCTCTCAGGAGCCCGGCGCTGAATCCGACATCAAGGCGTTCTGCTCGATGACGTACGGAGTCTCGTTCGACATGTTCTCCAAGATCGAAGTCAAAGGGAACGACCAGCATCCTCTGTATCAGTTTATCACCTCACAAACTTCTGTTGAGGGACCGGTGAAGTGGAACTTCCAGAAATATCTCGTCAATCGCAAAGGAGAGTTGAAGTCAAAGTTCCTCTCCAAAATCGAACCGCAGGCTCCGGAACTCACCAATAGCCTTGAACAGCTCCTCGGAGAGCCGGAATAGTCATTCCGTGAGGTTTGCTTTCCTGAGGCGCAGTGCATTGCCGATTACGGAAACGGAACTAAAGGTCATGGCCGCCGCCGCGATCATGGGGCTCAGCAAAACCCCGAACAACGGGTAAAGAATTCCTGCCGCGACAGGAACACCAATGGTGTTGTAGACAAAAGCGAAGAAAAGGTTTTGACGGATATTTCGGACCGTCAGACGGCTCAGCTTCCTTGCCCGCACGATTCCTCTCAGGTCACCTCTCACCAGTGTCACCCCGGCGCTTTCCATTGCGATATCGGTCCCGGTCCCCATCGCAATCCCCACGTCGGCGGTCGCAAGCGCCGGGGCGTCGTTAACCCCGTCGCCCGCCATGCACACACGCCTTCCTTGCGCCTTGAGTTCACCGATGATGCGCGCTTTTTCCTCGGGGAGAATACCGGCATGGATTTCTTCGATGCCGAGTGCGCTGCCCACGGCAGAGGCAGTCTCAGGATTGTCCCCCGTTAGCATCACAACGCGGAGTTTTTCGTTTCGGAGAGACCTGATTGCCTCCTTGCTTGTTTCCTTGAGCGGATCCGCAACGACCACCAGACCTCTCAGCCGTCCGCCTGCGGCGACATAGACGACTGTCTGTCCTCCCTTTGTGTATGAATCGCCCAACGCGGCTTTGTCTACGTTAATCTGTTGATCCAAAAGGAAAGAAGAGGTTCCCACGGCGACGTCAGACCCCTGCACAAGACCGCGGACACCCTTCCCGGGAAAAGCAACAACTCCATCGGGTTGGAGCGGGACAATCCCTGCTTCGCGGGCAGCAGTCACGATGGCGCCGCCGATGGGG
Source organism: Bacteroidota bacterium (assembly GCA_036769325.1). GTDB lineage: Bacteria > Bacteroidota > Ignavibacteria > UBA10030 > UBA6906 > DAIPLH01. The sequence continues at coordinate 4,779 of DAIPLH010000129.1, read as the reverse complement.
TGCTCACTTGCCAGTTCAACACTCGCTGCAAACCGAAGCACCTCGTTTTCTGTAGACTCGTTTACCGGAATGATCCGTGTGACGCCCGGCTTTCCCTTCGTCAGGGTTCCTGTCTTGTCGACCACCAGCGTGTCAATCCTGCTGAGCGTTTCGATCGCTTCTGCATTTCTGAAGAGAATCCCGTTCGTGGCGCCTTTTCCCATTGCCACCATGACCGACATGGGTGTGGCGAGGCCGAGGGCGCATGGGCAGGCAATGATCAGGACGGCTACGGTGTTGAGGATCGCATAAGCCATTCGGGGCTCGGGTCCCATCACAGCCCAGAGCACGAAGGTCAGCGTAGCGACACCGATGACGGCAGGCACGAAATAACCTGCTACGACATCCGCCATCTGTTGAAGCGGTGCACGGGTTCGTTGCGCCTGGGCGACCAAAGACACCATGCGGGCAAGGAGGGAATCAGAGCCCACATTCTCAGCCCGAAGCACCAGCGCACCCATTCCGTTCACTGTTGCTCCAATGACCCTGTCACCCGCCTGCCTTGCTACGGGCATGGACTCACCGGTAATCATGGATTCATCGACAACCGAGGATCCTTCAATCAACAAACCGTCGACCGGTATCTTTTCCCCGGGGCGAACCCTCAGGACGTTTCCTTTTTTTACGTGTTCGAGCGGGACATCCTCCTCAATGCCATCCGCGCGAACCAGGCGGGCTGACGTCGTTTGGAGACTAAGCAGCTTTCTGATCGCCGCTCCGGTTCTCCTGCGCGCGCGCAGCTCGAGCACCTGCCCGAGCAGCACAAGGGTTACAATGACAGCAGATGCTTCAAAGTAGAGGGCGACTTGTCCACCGTGTGCATGGAAGGAATGGGGAAACCACGATGGGAAAATTGCCGCAATGACGCTATAAGTATAGGAAACGAAAACGCCAAGTCCGATCAGGGTGAACATGTTCAGACTTCGATTCTTCACAGAGTTCACAGCGCGGACATAGAAAGGCCAGGCGCCCCAGGTGCAAACCGGGGTTGCGAGGATGAGCTCGAGAAGTGTCTTTCCCACGGGAGAGAACACATTGGAAATACCACCATCACTCATCATGTCACCCATGGCCACCACGAGCAGGGGGAGAGAGAGCCCGGCGGCGGTCCAGAATCGCAGGGTCATGTCCTTGAGTTCCGGATTCTCCTCGTTGTCGTCCGACGCGAACTGTACCGGCTCCAGCGCCATGCCGCAGAGAGGACAACTTCCTGGTACCTCACTCCGAACTTCGGGGTGCATGGGACAGGTCCACATTGTTGCAGTTACTCCCGGAACTGCTTCAAGCGACATTCCACATTTTGGACATGAGCCCGGGGCGCTCGATATTACGTCAGGATGCATGGGGCAAGTCCACTGTGCACCTTTCGCCGCGACAGCGTTCGGTAACGGCTTCGGGTCACAATGAGAGCAGTGCGGATCAGCGATTGAGGTATGCGCCTGGTGGTTCATGTGGGGATTTCGGATTACAGATTAGAGATTACGGACAATCGACTACAGACTATCGACTTCCTTTTATCAATTTATGCTTTCGCTTTCCATTTCCTTCTGCGGCGCTGGTTGATACTCAGGGGCCTGATTCCTGAATGGTGGAATGGAACGGAGATATGCATAGACGGCTTTAAGATCCTCATCAACCATTTGGGAATATGCCTGCCATGGCATCGGCGGCATGATGGGACGCGACGTTGCCATGTGTTTTCCGGTTCGTATTGCCTTGATGAACATCTCCTCCGTCCAGGTCCCGATGCCGGTCAGAGTATCCGGTGTGAGATTGGTCGCGAAGGAAATACCCCATGGCCCGGCAAACGCCGTGTTCGTTGCGGAACCCATCATCACCCACGGACCAACGGGAAGAGCAGGTGGTGCCGGGAGTGTGATATCCTGGGGATGACCACTGAGCTTGCGTGACAGGTCAGGTTCCGGGCCGAAATTTCCCATCCTGAGCGGCGTGTGACAGTCGCTACAGGCACTTGTCTTTACAAGGTACTCACCACGCTGCACAGGAGACATAGAAGGTGTCATGGAAGGTTTCTGTTCACACCCGGTGTTGACAAGGAGGCCTGCCAGCGCCGCCATAAGAACCACATACCTCATTGGTTTCTCCTTGATGGATGAGTAGTGAATCTCGCCGTCCTCACCTGTTTCCCTGATCAATAAACGTACCTTCGCGGAGCTCTGTGTACGCCTGCCGCAGTTCTTCCTGAGTATTCATGACAATCGGTCCGTACCATGCGACCGGCTCTTCGATCGGTTTCCCGGACACGAGGAGGAATCTGATTCCGTTGTCTCCTGCCTGCACGGTAACTTCATCTCCTCGATCGAACAATACCAGGGTTCTGTTTCCGGTCTCATCCCTGGAGATGATGTCCGTTCCTGTGGTCTCCGTTTTTACTCCGAACGGACGGGAAGACTCGCGAAACGTTCCGCTTCCCTGAAAGACATAGGCGAACGCATGCCTGGTGGTTTCGACGGTGAGTGTCCTTCGCTTTCCCGGGGGGACCCAGACATCGAGATACCTCGGATCCGCTGCGATCCCGGCGACGGGGCCTTTCTTCCCCCAGAAGTCGCCGCAAATAATTCTCACCTTTGTTCCGTCGTCCTCCGTCACTTCGGGTATCTCGCCGGAAACAACATCCTGATATCTGGGAGCAGTCATCTTGAGAGAAGAAGGGAGATTGGCCCAGAGTTGAAATCCATGCATCCGTCCGTGTGTGTCGCCATGGGGCATCTCCTGATGCAGAATCCCTCGTCCCGCCGTCATCCACTGCACGTCTCCAGCAGCCAGTGAACCTGCGTTGCCCAGGCTGTCGCCATGATCGACTGTTCCTGCGAGGACATAGGTAATTGTTTCGATTCCTCTGTGCGGATGCCATGGGAAGCCGGCATGGTAATCTTCAGGGTTCTCATTGCGGAAGTCATCGAACAGGAGGAACGGATCAAACTCGTTGGTCTGTCCGAAGCCGAAAGCGCGCCGCAGTTTTACTCCGGCGCCCTCTACGACAGGTGAGGCCTCGATGACACGTTTCACAGGCCGAATCGACATAACTACTCCTCGTGCAAATTCGCGGTTTCATTCTGACGGAACGAATTCGCGTCAATTCGCGGTTGTTATTGTGGTTGAACCGCGAATTCAAGCGAATGCTTATCCCTGATTCAAGATACGACATCGTCTCCACCCCTTCCAATCACTCTCTGTTCTGAACACGGATAACCACTGAAACATAACTGATCCTCACTGATTCGAAAACGAATCATGGTCCATACCCATCTGTGAAAATTTGTTGTGTTTCTGTGTTTATCTGTGTCCGGAACACAGATTCACGCAGAAAAAGAATGGATTTTCACTGATTCAAAGGCGGAGTGTTAGCAAAAAATCATCTGTGAAAATCAGTGCTGTTTCAGTTGTTTATCTGTGTTCAGCTGTTGACGCAACCAACAGAAAGCAGAATATCAGCAGTGTGCTGAACTCAGCACCACCGAGTGTATAGCCCACAACAAACCACCCTCGCGGTGCGTGCACAAGGATGATTCCGACAATCAATTCGATGATGAAGACCAGAGGGATCCAGCGAACAGCGTAGCCGATCGAAAGCGCCAACCCTCCGAGAATCTCGAACACCGTTATTCCCCAGGCAACAGCCACGCCAAGTGGAAATCCGCTTGCTCCAAGGAATTCCCCAAACCCGCCGACAGTGCCGGCGTAGATGCGCATCACACCGTGCGAGGCAAGCATGAGTCCGAGAAGGATACGCAGACCTGTGAGAAATTGACGGGTTGAGAGAAAGGGAAATGATTTCATGGTCTTCCTGAGGTTAGCTTGTGGGGAATTGGATCAGTTCTCTTTGTGCTATTACTCTACTCTGGCGCGATACTCTCTGATTTCTGTCTTCCTCTCCACTCCCATCCAAATCCGCACTCCTCAATCCCTTAATCTGTAATCTGAAATCTCCAATCTGCAATCTCCAATCTGCAATCTGTTTCCTGTCTTCTACCCTCTATCTTTCTACCCCACCCATCCTGCCACACCCAGTGCTGTCAGCACCAGTTCAACCGATAAGGCAGCAAGCAGCATTCCGAGGACACGAACCAGAATCGTCGCACCATTTTCGCCGATGATTCTGAGGATCGGTCCCGCGAGAAGCATCAGAAGCCAGGTGAGCAGCAGGGTACCAACCAGGACCGCAGCTGTCGCGAGCTGTTCTCCCAGATGATACACCGTGTGGTCTGTTCGGACGATTGCTGCCATGATTGCACCCGGACCGGCGATCGAAGGGACGGCGAGAGGGAACACGGCGATGTCGTGGCCCGCCTCCGGTTTTCCGATTGAGGTTTGATCAGAGCCGGAGAATAGCATCTGCAAACCGAGCAGGAAGAGAATTATTCCTCCCGCAACCTGAAGGGACAGAAGCCGGATGCTCAGTGCGTTGAGGAGTACCTGTCCGACCACAACGGAGACAAGGAGAATTCCTGCGGCGTAGATGATTGCCCGTCTGGCCGTTCTCCGGCGTTCTGCTTCCGGTAAACCCGCTGCCACCGCGGCAAACAACATGACGGTACCAATTGGGTCAAGAGTGGCAAAGAAAAAGAAAGCATCCTGGATGAGTCGTTCGACCATGGTTTGTTTTCCCGCGACTGAGTACTACGATTGCTTCGACACTTGCAACCTGCACCATGCATACAAGGCATCGTACACGTCGAACTGTTTTTTGAGATTCTCCCGGTCCTCCGGAAAGCGAAG
>DAIPLH010000489.1:0-2179 GCA_036769325.1 Bacteroidota bacterium | reverse complement strand
AACCACCTTCTACGCGTTCCTTTTTGCATCGCTGTTCTGGTTGATACTCAACCCTCCATGGGTTGTCGCAGCAAGCAATCCATCCTCGGAGCTGTGGATGGGACTCTTCGTGCTTGCTGTGATTTCAGTTCTCATCCCTCATACGCTTTTTTTCGCAGGACTCAGACACCTCACTCCAAGTCGCGCGATGATCACCAGCACGCTGGAGCCCATCGTTGCCATTCTTTCGGCAGCTCTCGTTCTCGGAGAATTGCTCGATCCATTACAAGCTTTGGGCGCGATCCTGGTTCTCACGGCAATCATCATGCTCCAGGTGAAGCGGGACACTGACACCCCTGTTCCCTCCACAGTTCCTGCAACCGACGATGACGCGTAGCGAGCGAAGGATTTCAAAAATCCGGAGGGTTCTGGCCAACCGTCAGCTTGATTTAACGGTTGTTATGGAGAATGTCCATGACCCGCACAACGTGAGTGCTGTACTGCGAACCTGTGATGCCGTGGGCGTTCTCCGGGTTGAGCTGGTTTATACAACCGAGAAATTTCCGCGTATTGGACGGAAGGCATCTTCAAGTGCCGCCAAATGGGTCGAGCGCCGAAAGCACCAGAGCATTTCCGACTGCTACCGGACTCTGAAGTCTGAAGGGAGCCGACTCTATGCAGCGGTGCTTGATGAGAGTGCGCCGTCATTGTACGATCTCGATTGCGCCGGGCGTATTGCTTTTGTCTTCGGGAATGAACACCGCGGTGCTTCCGGGGAGGCCGTTGCTGAGGCAGACGGAACATTCAAGATTCCCATGATGGGAATGATCGAGAGTCTGAACATCTCCGTCGCGTGCGCAGTGACGCTGTATGAAGCGCTTCGACAGCGACTCCAACGCCCGGGCGAAAAGATTCCGGAAGGGGAATTGGAAGAAGTGATCAAGCAATGGGCCCGTAAGTAATGGAGGGATTGAAGTGAAGGCTGGAGGAACGTCCAGGAAAACTCCGATGAGTTTCCTTGCTCTGGGAGATTCCTACACGATCGGGGAAGCGGTCCGGCCGGATGAAAGCTGGCCTTTCCAACTCGTCCGTTATGCAAAGAGCCACGGTGTCGAGATCCATCCCCCGGTCATCATCGCAAAAACCGGGTGGACGACGGACGAGCTTCTGGGAGGAATCAGGGAGACCAAGCCGACAGGTCTCTATCAGATTGTTTCGCTCCTTATTGGAGTGAATAATTTGTACAGGGAACGATCGAGTCAGGAGTTCAGGTCTGAATTCCGGCTTCTTCTCAACATCGCCTTGCAGTTCGGCGATCCTACGGATCGGAATGTGGTTGTTCTCTCAATTCCTGATTGGGGGTCAACCCCGTTCGCGGAAGGTAAAGACCGGGGGCGCATCAGCAAGGTGACGGACGAATTCAACGCTGTTTGCAGGGAGGAAGCCATAGGGCTTAATGTCTCTTTTGTCGACGTTACGCCTTTGTCACGGAGAGGACTTGACGACAGGTCCCTTCTCACAACAGATGGACTGCATCCGTCGGGTGCAATGTACTCGCTCTGGGTTGAAGAAGTGTTCTCAACAGCTTTCTCTGATCAGAAGAAATAGTGAATGGACAATATTACACACAGCCTGACAGGCGCGCTTACTGCAAAGTTTATCGAATCGCGATCCACGGCCCCTGAAGAAAAGGTTGTCCTCCGAAGGACATTCTTCTGGCTTTTTGTCGTAGCGGCAAACCTTCCCGACATTGATGTTTTCTTCAGTATAGGCAGAGATCAATTCGCCATGATCAGGCAACATCGGGGCATCACCCACTCGATCCTGTTCGCACCTGTTCTCGCTCTTTTGCCAGCCCTGGCCTTCAAATTCCTCGGCAAGGTGAAGAATCTCAGATTGCTTTGGCTGATTTCACTTCTCGGGATATTCCTTCACATCTTTTTCGATCTCGCAACCTCCTTCGGAACACGGGTTCTTCTCCCTGTGTCGGAAGTCCGCTATGCGCTCGATTGGCTGTTCATTATCGATCCATTCTTTACGTTTCTGATGGCGGCGTTTCTCCTGGCCGGAAGGTGGGTTCCCCGGAGGAGAGCGCTCGTCACCTCGTCGGGTATCGCCGCAGTCGTGCTCTATGTGCTTATCGTGGCGTTTAACCAGACCATGGCGGCGATCCGGGTGCAGGAAGCAGCGAGGAAAGAAG
>DAIPLH010000488.1:0-2186 GCA_036769325.1 Bacteroidota bacterium | reverse complement strand
CATCGATCGTGACTGCACCTGAGGTGTAACCTGACTGAGTTCCGGATGCAGCCGCGCCGGCAATGGTACCGCCGGTGGCAAGGATCATGACATTCGGCAACTTCTTGTCCTGGGCATGAGAGTCCACGCCCGCGAGCGAAAGAATGAGAACGAGAATTATTCCGTATCGCATGACAATATCCTCCTATAATTGAATGTGTGAACTATTTCTTCTGATACTTGCTCCTGTCGAGATTACTCAGCTTCACCGGGTCGAGCAAATCCTTGATCTGTGCTTCGGTCAGGATCTTCTTCTCCCGGATGACCTCGAGAATTCCCTTGCCGCTTTTATATGCTTCGCCTGCGAGCTCTGTCGCCTTCTCATAGCCGAGAACCGGGTTCAACGCGGTGACGATGCCTACCGTGGTTTCCAGGTAGTGCTCAAGCATCTTCTCATTCACGGTAATGCCGTCGATACACTTTGTCCGGAACAGGATTGAAGTCTTATACAGCAGGCTCTGCGACTCGATCACCGCGAGTCCCGCAAGCGGCTCGTAGGCATTGAGTTGAAGCTGGCCGCTATGAGCGGCCAGGGTAACGGCGTAGTCGTTCCCCATTACCCGGAATGCAACAATATTCATCACCTCGGGAACCACGGGGTTAACCTTGCCCGGCATGATGGATGATCCCGGTTGCAAGGCCGGAAGATTGATCTCGAAGAGCCCGGCACGCGGTCCGGAGGTCAGGAGTATCAGGTCGCCCGAGATCTTGGAGAGCTTGATCGCCAGGCTCTTCAGGGCAGAGGAATAGACAACGAATCCCTGCTGATCCCAGGTCGCAGCCAGCATGTCTTTGGCCGGCACGATCGGCTTGCCCGTGAGTTTCGCCAGATGCCCCGCGGTCCGCGCGGCGTAACCCTCCGGCGCGTTCAAACCCGTCCCGATCGCCGTGGCGCCCATGTTGACCGTATACAGATGTTTCTCCGCTTCACGGAGAAAGGCGATTTCGGCTTCCAGTGACGCCGCCCACGCGTGGAACTCCTGTCCGACGGTCATCGGAACCGCGTCCTGCAGCTCCGTGCGCCCCATCTTCACGATATTGATGTAGGCATCGCCTTTCTTCCGGAACGACTGCGCCAGGTTTTCGAGCTCCTCGGTCAGCTTGTCGTTCCGCAGCAGCAGCGCCACCTTGATCGCGGTCGGATACGAATCGTTGGTCGACTGCGACATGTTCAGGTCATCGTGCGGTTCGAGGAACTGGTACTCGCCCTTCTTGTGTCCGCCCAATTCGAGACCGATGTTCGCAAGAACCTCGTTGGCGTTCATGTTCGTTGAAGTGCCTGCCCCTCCCTGGTACCAATCGACGAGAAAATGTTCGTGATACTTTCCATCCAGCACCGCCTGGCAGGCCTTCTCGATCATCGCAAGACGTTCCTTCTTCATCGCACCTACGTCCGTATTGGCCCTGGCTGCGGCAAGCTTCACAATTGCCCAGGCCTCAACAAAGCCCGGGTAATGATTGATCAGAACGCCGGAAAGTTGAAAGTTTTCGAGCGCTCTGGCAGTTTGCACCCCGTAGTAGGCTTCGGCAGGAACGGCTTTCTCTCCGAGCAAGTCCCGTTCCATTCTCGTCTTCTCCTGTGCTGCGGCGGACGCCGTCAGCAGCAGGGAGAATGCTATCAAAGCTAACCATGTTCTCTTGTTCATATGACCTCCATATAATTGAATTACCAAGCACCAAGCATCAAATCACAAATTCCGCTTTCTGAATCCCGCTAGGGAGCGGAATCCAGGAGCGGGACAAATTCAAATCAGGAAAACTCAAATGACCGAAACGGATAGCTGATGCAAAGAGATTGGTTGTTCGGTTTATTTAAACGCAAAGAACGCGGAGAAAGATTGAGTGATCGTCTTCTCTTTGCTCACTACCTTCCATCTTCTGCCTTCTACCCTCTATCTTCTTGCTTCATGCTTCTTGCCTCCCGCTCTCCATTCTCTAACTTCCGCGTTTCGCGTTCCGACTTCCGCGTTCCGTCACCTTCTACCCTCTATCTTCTATCCTCTATCTTCTGCCCTCTTGCTTCCTGCCCTCTGGCCTCCAGCCTTCCCCCAAAGGGGTCCTCCCCCAAAGGGGTCCTTTGGACGAAGGAGTCCTTCGGACCTTCGGGACAATCTCAGCCCTTATCACACGCGCGGCGGCAAAAGATA
>DAIPLH010000487.1:241-2202 GCA_036769325.1 Bacteroidota bacterium | reverse complement strand
GCATCAGTGGTCCACCCGCGGATGCAGGGACTTCCAGCTCGATCACCCGGTCTTCCATTTCCCCATTCCTCAGTTTCTGCCGGAATTTCTCCCTGGTGCTGGTATTGTCGTGCTCATCAACCACCGTTCGCCCTTCCGGATCGATGGCGCTTGTGCTGGACTTCCGGGCCGGGACGAGAATATCAAGGATCCGTTCTTCGCTCAGGTCCTTCGCCTTCTGGTTGACTTCTGCCCGCCGTTCAGCCTTCACCATGTTCACGGCGTACTCGGTGAGGTCCCTGATGATGGACTCCACGTCGCGGCCTACGTAGCCAACCTCTGTGAACTTTGACGCTTCGACCTTGATGAACGGAGCATTGGTGAGTTTGGAAACACGCCGGGCGATCTCGGTCTTGCCGACGCCGGTCGGGCCGATCATGATGATGTTGTTCGGCATAATCTCTTCACGCATTTCGGGTGAAGTCTGGAGCCGTCTCCATCGGTTACGCAGGGCGATGGCCACCGAGCGCTTTGCCATGTGCTGGCCGATGATGTATTTGTCGAGCTCGCTGACAATCTCGCGCGGGGTCATCTCAGCGGTTTGCGTCGCTTCGTTCTTCTGTATCATTGTGTTGGTTCAAGTTCCAGGATTGTCAGATTTGAATTCGAATAAATGCAGATCTCGGAGGCGGCGAGGAGAGATTCCTTGACGATGTCCCGGGCGGAGAGACCGGAGTGGCGGACAAGCATCCGTGCCGCCGCGAGGGCGTAGCTTCCTCCGGATCCGACTGCAACAATGCCGTCGTCCGGTTCGATGATCTCGCCTGTCCCGGAGATGATCAGCGCCTTTTCCGCACTCAGAACTGCCAGCAAAGCTTCGAGATGCCGCAGGTACTTGTCGGTTCTCCATTCCCGCGCCAGTTCCACGGCTGCCCGTTCGACATTGCCACGATGCTTCTCGAGTTGTTCCTCGAATCGTGAGAAGAGCGTGAAGGCGTCCGCTGCCGCGCCGGCGAAGCCCGCAAGGATAGCGTCGTTGTGCAGCCGCCGGACTTTCTTCGCGGAATGCTTCATGACGGTGTTTCCCACCGTGACCTGTCCATCCGATCCGATAACGGTTTTGCCGTTGTGGGTGAGACCTATGACTGTTGTTGCGTGTATGGGTTCCATAGAATGTTCTTGTCACGAAGGCACGAGTGAAATGCCGGCGGGACGTGACGTTACGGCGATTGTCGTTCCGGCAACGGTACGTTATGTGAGTTTGCGGCGAAGACGGGCCACAGGAATCATCATTGCTTCACGATACTTTGCAACAGTCCGACGGGCGATGTTTAATCCTTGTTGATTGAGGATCTGCGCGATGCGCAGGTCGCTGAGGGGTCGCAGAGGATCTTCTGCATCAATGAGTTCCTTCAGTTTCTTCTTCACTTCCTTATTGGAGACTTCCTCGCCATCCTGTGTGCTGATGGAATCACTGAAGAAATGCCGGAGAGAAAAGACGCCGTATTCGGTCTGGACGAACTTGCTGTTGACCACCCGGCTGATCGTCGAAATATCCATCATGATTGTTTCTGCGATATCCTTGTAGATCATCGGGCGGAGGCCTTCGCCGGTTTCGAAGAATGAGCGCTGCTTCTCGACAATCGCGCGCATGACTTTCGTCATTGTCTCCCGTCGCTGATGCAGAGAACTGATAAACCATTTTGCTGCTTCAAAACGCTGACGGATGAAGTCCTTTGCATCGTTTGACACCCCGTTCTTCTTCCGTTTCGACATCAATTCTTTGTACGATTTGTTGATCCGAAGGGGTGGAATGTTCCTGTCATTCAGCGTGATGGTGAAATCTTCATCCGTCTGGGTGACAATGAAATCGGGGACGACGTAATTCTGTTGGGCGCTGAATTCGCCCTCTCCGGGCTTCGGATTCAGATGCTGGATGGCTTCGACGACGCGTTTCAGAAGCTCAAGGGGGATGTTGAGTC
>DAIPLH010000487.1:0-231 GCA_036769325.1 Bacteroidota bacterium | reverse complement strand
ATTGTGATATCGGTATAGTACTTCGAGAGAACCTGAAGTGCAATTTCCTTGACTTCGATCTCGACGGAGGACAGCTCCATTTGCACAATCAGACATTCCTGGAGGTTGCGCGAGCCAATCCCGGGAGGCTCAAGTCGCTGGATTCGCTTCAGGACGGCTTCTGCCTTCTCGACTCCTATTGCAGCGTCGTGGATCAGGTTTACATCCTGCACGATCTGCGCCAGGTCGCGC
>DAIPLH010000128.1:0-7819 GCA_036769325.1 Bacteroidota bacterium | reverse complement strand
AGAACGTTGGCTTCATTGGCCCTGGCATTACCTGGAACGGTGCGAACGGTTGCTTTGTGGGAGGTCCGATCTTCGGAACATCGGAAGTCGGAGCAGTGAACGGACTGATCGGAAGCTTCATGGTCTTTGGCGACCTCGTCAACGTTTCCAGTAATTTCGCTGGCGGCTTTAGCTCTGATGCGGATTTCGATCAGATCGCATCAGCAGATCTCGATGATTCCGGCGCCGCAGTTCCATACGGTGTCAAGATTCTTCAGAGATCATACACCAACACGGGTGAAGAAATGGGTTTCATCCGCTATGGTTACGTCAACAACAGCGGAGATGATCTCACCGACTTCTATTCGGGTATTTTCCTGGATTGGGATGTCGATGATTATCTGACCAATTCCGGCGGATACGATGTGACCAGAAACCTGATTTACGAGTTCGATGCTGTTGGACCCAATCCGTATTTTGGGCTGATTGCACTCGACGGGATGTCAGGTGGCCGCGCAACAACCGATACACCTCCCGGAAGTGTTCAGGCAGGATCCTTTGAATACATCACAACTTCTGATTTCACCATTTTGGCGAACGGTGACTTCCGGAGCTGGATCGGTGCGGGACCATCGAACCTGGATCCAGGTGATACAACATGGGCATCCTATGCAGTCGTCGCAGGTGACGATCTCGCCGGACTTCTCGCAAATGCAGATGCAGCGATTGCAAAAGCAACTGCGGTGGGCTGGATCGGAACAACCGGCGTAGGACAGCCGGTAGCGGAAATTCCGGCTGAATTCGGTCTTTCCCAGAATTATCCAAATCCATTCAACCCGACAACCCGCATCACGTACGCCCTTCCACAGGACGCCAGCGTGACGCTGAGAGTCTATGATGTTCTTGGGCAGGAAGTTGTTACCCTCGAGAACTCAGTCCAGGTGGCCGGACTCCATGAAGTGACATGGAACGGCAGGAATACTCTTGGACAATCGGTTGGCAGCGGGGTGTACTTCTACCGCCTCGAGGCAAACGGGACATCGGGAGAAAACTTCACGAGTCTCAAGAAGATGGTGTTCCTCAAGTAGTAACGAGGAAATCCGGGCTCTATTCCGGATTGATTGCAGAGCCCCCCGTGCGCCAGACGGGGGGCTCTTTCTTTTTGGGAGAAAGTTGCCACCGATTACTCAAGGGAATGGGAAAATCTGAATGCGATCTTGTGTTTGTACTTCCGGCACCATAACTTTGCGAGAATACATGAGATATTGCGCGTGACCCCGGCAATGGGGAATCGGCTAAATTGAAGGAGATATTGATATGGCACCTACGGCGCTTCTCATGGACAAAATGGGGAATGATACCGAAGGAATCGTCGTTCTGTTTTTGGGGCTTGCTACACTCTTCATGCTTGTGTGGCTTGGAGGTTTCCTGGTGAAATTCCTGCGAGCCAAAACGCAGAAATCAAACCAGGAAAAAATCAGAGTGAAGGACACTGCCTCATCGTAGCGTGCATTGACTCTCCAGGCTCAATTTCACATATTATTTTGAATTTGTTTCCACCAATGACCGACGGGGATTCTCATCCGGTTAGCCCATCCTCCCCATAGTGGGCTTCCTTTTTCGATCCATCAACAACGCGAGAAATTCATGCGACGTCAGATACTCTTTTGTATCCTCCTTTGTGGACTTACGGGCAATGCCCTCTCGAAGGCAACAACAACCCAACGTCTCCAGGAAGCGATTGCAGGAGCGGCGGCCTCCGGCGAAGAACTAAGATCCCTTGTCGTACTTGGCAATCAGGTCGACATTCAATCCCTCAACAGAGATCTCTACAGCAGCCGCGCAAGCGTCCAGGAGCGAGCGTATTCCGTCATCACTGCTCTTCAGACAACCGCTGGTGGCTCACAGGCAGAGCTTCTCGCGTTCCTGCAAGGCCGCCTTGGAGCCGGAGTCGGTCAATACGAGCCATTCTGGGTTCTCAACATGGTCATGGTGTCTGCAACACCGGAGATTCTCCTGGAAATCGCCGAGCGTTCAGACGTTTCACTGATGGATCTTGATGCTGAGCTGTCCTGGGACAAGCCGGTTGATTCAGGTCCCGCACCGTTTTCAGTTCCGAATGGCACAGAACCCGGCCTGCGCGCAATCAACGCGCATCTCATGTGGGAACTTGGCTATACGGGCGCCGGCAGAATCGTTATGAATATCGATACGGGCGTGAATGGCAACCATCCTGCAATCAACTACAAGTGGCGCGGAACTCACGTCCCGGCATCACAGGCATGGTTCGACCCCGTCAATGGCACATCATTCCCGGTCGATTGCGACGGTCATGGCACCCACACAATTGGGACGATGAGCGGTCTCGATCCCGTAACGCACGACACCATCGGTGTCGCGCCTGATGCCGAATGGATCGCATCCAACTCGCTTTGTTCAGGCGGAGCGCACACGTCAAACTCGATCGCTTCCTTTCAGTGGGCAATGGATCCGGACGGCGATCCGCAGACCATCGACGACATGCCCGATGCAATCGGAAATTCATGGTTTGATCCAAGCGCGGCAGATTGCGGAACGGGGATCTATCGACCTGTGCTCGACGCAGTCGAAGCAGCAGGAATCGCAGTAGTCTTCTCGGCAGGAAATAACGGACCAGGGGGAGGAACGATAACTGTTCCGAAGAACACCAACACAGACCTTGTCAACGTCTTCGCCATCGGTGCTGTCGATGGAAACAATCCGAACTTCCCGATTGCCAACTTCAGCAGCCGCGGTCCATCATCGTGCGGCGGAACCGGATCCCTTCTCATTAAGCCCGAGGTAAGCGCGCCGGGAGTAAATGTCCGCTCTTCATATGGGAGCGGCTACTCACAGCTGAGCGGAACATCAATGGCCTGTCCGCATGTCGTGGGCGCAATTGCATTGCTGAAGCAGGCGTTCCCTCAGTTTACAGGACATGAGCTGAAATTGGCACTCTATAATACAGCGAGGGACCTGGGAGCAATCGGGGAAGACAACAACTACGGAGTAGGGATTATAGATGTGTATGCCGCGTTTCAGAGCCTCGGGGCTCCGAGTGCGCCATCTGATCTCGCTGCGTACAGTGACTATCTCACGCCCAACTCGATCCAACTGAGCTGGGCCGATCCGACGAATCTTGTCAATGGGGACACACTGACAGCCGACAGCTACCTCCTTTTTCTCGCGAGAGATGGAGAACTCATCGACTCTCTTGAAGCCGGCATTGAATCATATGTCGATGCGGGGCTGACGGAGGGACAGGAATACCTCTATGAGATGTGGACCGAGATCGACACTTCGTCGCTCGGTAGTGCGATCGTCTCAGTAATATGGTCGGCCGGTGGTGCGGCAACGCCCGGAGTTCCTGCTGACTTCTCAATTTCCGGAAGCTTCAGCGAAATAACGATTTCCTGGACAAATACTGCTGACAACAGTGACGGAACTCCGATGATAGATTTCGCCGGAGTTAATTTGTATCAGGATGACGCATTGGCTGCAACATTCAGCAGAGCTCACACTGACACAGGGTCTGCAGATGGTGCAACATATATGCCGGCTGTTGCGGGTGCCTACAGTTGGACCCTGAGAGCAGTGGACGATGAACAGAACGAGGGCGATCCGACGTCTTCTCTGATTACTCCTCTCGCCCTCCCTCTTACCGATCATTTTGGGACTGAAGGTATCCCAAACCCGGCGATCTGGACGTCAGATAATGCAGACGTCAACGACCGGGCAGACTCACCGCCAAGCCTACCGTTTGCGCTGAACCTCAACGGCATGCCGGTGGGTGGAGATACCGTAACAATGCAACCGATTGATCTCAGCACCTCCCAGGGGACCGGAGTAGTTCTATCATACTACTACCAGCCACAGGGAAATGGAAACTCTCCGGAGACAGGAGACAGTCTCACTGTCGAATTCCTCAACGACCTCGGCCAATGGGTCAAGGTGGCTTCTTATGCCGGACGTTCGGTGCAGCCATTCCAACATGTAACTCTTGATATTGAATCTCTTCCGGCAAATGGTGGGACCTTCTTTCATAGTCAGCTTCAGATCCGCTTTCGAAGCAGGGGGAGCGCAGGAACCATTCCGAATGATGATTGGTTTGTCGACAACACCTTCCTTGGGATCCCTGCAGCTTCAATCGCAGCAACGCCGGACCCGCTCGAATGCGACAGCACCCTGGTTGGAAGCAGTTCAATGGTGCAACTGGATGTTCTTAACCTCGGGACCCTGAATCTCGATGTCGCCAACATTCTCTCCACCCTTCCCGGCGTATTCAGCGCAGAACCTACCGCTTTCTCAGTACTGCCGGGTGAGGCCATGACAGTTGACGTCAGCTTCACGCCTGATCAGGAGGGAGTATTGTCCGCCGTCCTGCAGATTGTCAGTAACGATCCCTTTACCGATACACTCACCGTTGATGTAACCGGTGTAGGGACGATATCGACATCGGCGTCTGTGGCTGAAGGATTACCGAGGGAGTTCTCTGTGAGTCCGAACTATCCCAACCCGTTCAATCCGACAACGACCATCAAGTACGATCTTCCTGCGGCAGGCCCGGTTGAGCTGGTGGTGTATTCCCTTCTCGGAGGCAGAGTCCGAACCCTGATTTCCCGTGAAATGGAAGCGGGATATCATCAGGTTGAGTGGGATGGCAGGAATGATTCAGGTGTTCCGGTCACAAGCGGTGTCTACCTCTACCGGTTTCGCGCCGGTGATTACCTGATGATTCGAAAGATGATTCTCTTAAAGTAAGATCCGGATCGGTGATAGAACTTCGCAGATCCTTACACCCAGGAGGAATTATGAAGCTTGTTGGTTTTCTTGCTGCTGTGCTGATGCTCCCGCTTTCTGCCAGTGCTCAGGGTTCGGGATACAACACTCAGTTTGTTGACCCGATCACCGGGGAACTGGTCGACGGAATTCGTTGTGCTACCGTTGACACTGCCCCTGCGGATATCCCTCGGGGACCGGCAGACATGCAGGAATGGCTTGACAACAACCCTTCAGCTGTCAACGGTGCCATCTATGTCCCCATCGCGTTTCATGTCATCACAGCGGCAAACGGAGTCACAGGAAATGTCACTGACGCGGGTCTCCAGAGGCAGGTGGATACACTGAACGCAAGTTTCGATGTCACAGGGTTTTACTTCTATATCTCCAGCATCGACCGAACCGCCAATGATAATTGGTTTTACAGCACTATGTCGTTTGACGCACAGATGAAAGCTGCCCTGGCCATTGACGTACCTCACAATCTGAATCTCTACACAGCCCAGATTGGCGGAGGAATCCTCGGCTACGCGTATCTTCCCTGGTCTCCTTCGAATGAGGACAATACGCTCCACGGAGTCGTTGTCCTGTACTCATCGCTACCCGGGGGAAGCTCGTTTCCATATAATCTCGGAGCCACTGCAACGCACGAGGTCGGACACTACCTCGGTCTCTACCACACATTTGAAAGAGGATGCAGCTCCCCCGGTGACGAGGTTGCCGACACACCCTACGAGGCATCGCCCGCTTTTGGATGTCCGACCAACAGAAACACCTGCAGCAATGAACCCGAGCCCGACCCAATTCACAACTACATGGACTACACAGATGACATTTGCATGTGGGAGTTCACACAGGGACAGGCTGAAAGAATGTACTGGGCAGTAACCACATACAGGCCAAGCTTGCTTGAGGCTGCCGTCGCACCGAACCCCCCATCGAACGTGTCGGCATACAGCGATCACACGATTCCGACCACCATCGAGTTGAGCTGGAGTGATCCAACCAACGTGACGAATGGCGACACGCTTCTTGTTGATTATTTCCATGTGCATATCTACCGGGATGGAGCATTCATTGATTCCATCGCGGGAGGCGATCAACTCTATGTAGATGGCGGACGGGTTGAGGGACAGGAATATGAATATGAACTTTTCGCAAAGCTTGACTCATCAGCTTTTCCGGGCGCGTCGGTTTTCATCACCGGCACTGCAGGAGGTTCGAGAGTCCCGGGGACACCGCTGGATTTCTCATTGTCAGGCGGCTTGGATGAAGTAACTTTCTCCTGGACAAACCCTTCCGGGAATACTGACGGCAGCCCGATGCTCGATTTCGCTGGTACACGTCTCTACCAGGACGATGTTCTTGTTGCCAGCTACGCGAGGGCAGTCACGGATACGGGGAACGCTGAATCCGAGGTTTTCACTCCGGCAGTCCCCGGCGTTTATCAATGGCATCTCACTGCAATCGATAACGATGTTCCTTTGAACGAGAGCCCGCCTACCGCCACACTGCTGACACCGCTCGCGCTGCCAGCGCTGGATGGATTCCATGTGGCAGGGTTGCCCGATAATGGAATGTGGACCACGGTGAACGCGGATGTTAACGCGCGATCGAGCAATCCACCAAGTCCCGCCTTCGCGCTGAACCTGAATGGAACTCCCATCGGAAGAGACACCGTCGAAATGCGACCGATTGATCTTTCAGGACTGGAAGGCTCCGGAGTTGTCTTTGCATATTATTACCAGCCACAAGGACAAGGCAATGCACCGGAAGTTGGCGACAGCCTTCGTCTCTATTTCCGGAATGACATTGATGAGTGGATCCTCGTCGCCGATTATCCGGGAACAGGACTACAGGCATTCGCGCAAGAGGTCATTGATATTGAAACAGCCGCCGACGGAGGAGGATCATTCTTCCACTCCCAGTTCCAGGCGCGCTTTACAAGCGAAGGCAGTGCCGGAACACAACCGAATGATGATTGGTTCGTGGACAACGTCTACCTTGGGCTCCCCGGACCGGCGATTTCCTCATCAAGTGAATCGGTGGAGTTTGATACAACGATGGTTGGTTTGACCGACGAATTCACTCTCTTCATGGCCAATCTTGGAACCGAGGAGCTTGTCGTCAGCAGTGTTGCTTCATCCGATCCGTCGGCCTTCTCCCCGGATGTTACATCTTTCAATGTGTTGCCCGGTGAGTACCGGTCGGTCGTTGTCGAATTCACTCCCGACCAGGTTGGTCTATTCACTGGCTCCCTGACGTTCACCAGCAACGATCTGAACCAGGGCACACTTGTGGTTGCTCTCTCTGGCGTTGGGGATGTCCCGGTCGGGATACGCGAAAACGACCAGATTCCTCATGAATTCGCTATGGGCCAGAACTATCCAAATCCCTTCAACCCCACGACGGTGATCCAGTTTGAGCTGCCCGTCGATGGACCGGCAACCCTGGAGATCTATGACCTGCTCGGGAGCAGGGTGAGGACACTGGCGACAGGACCACATGAGGCAGGGTACTATCGGGTCGCATGGGATGGGAAGAATGGATCAGGCAGACCGGTTACCTCGGGTGTGTACTTGTACCGACTCACAGCGGCGGAGTTTGTTGCTACACGAAAGATGATCCTCATCAAGTAGAGAGCTCGCAGAACATCGGCGTCACCCCAACGGCCGGGCAAAAAAACCGGCCGTTTTTCTTCTCAATTATTGACAAAATGCCCTCCAATGTGCATATTGAAACCAGTCCTTTCGATTAAGTGCATCCATTTCCCTTTGGTCAGCCTCACACCCTGAGGCATTCGTTCGGGGAAATGGTCTGTCGGCACTCACGCTTTGTATTCTTCACCAAGAGCTCAAAGTCAGGAGGCTTGTTCGGGGTTTGCTTCAACCACTCAGACCGGATGATCTCGCAAGAATAGAATGATATTGCACTCTCCGGCTCTTTTCCTCTTTTGCAAATCGCATCTCACTTACCAATCAACCAGGGGTACACCATGAAAAAAGTGGTACTACTTTCTCTATCATTACTTCTTCTTGTTGCG
>DAIPLH010000486.1:0-2213 GCA_036769325.1 Bacteroidota bacterium | reverse complement strand
ATGCTTCAATGCTTCCGCCTGCACGAGCTGAAGCATTGAAGCATGCGGTGGAACACTGGAGGCGCCGAATGTTCAGGACGTCAGGAACGCTGTTCAGTCGCTCGGGGCCCTCAACCTGCTTGTTGTGGTGCTCCATGACCGCGCTTTGCACGTGGCGGTCTTCCTTCAATGATATTTCTTCCATCGTTTTCAGGTTGGCCATTGCCTGGAAACCAAACTCCGCAACAAAGCGCGCGTTGTCGTTTGAATATTCTTTGTAGTCCCTCCAGTTACTCCAGACAGTCCACTGGTGATGGGTACCATTGGACTCATCATTGGGAAAGCCCTCGCCAAAGGGAGAACTTCGCCAGTACGGACGGGTGTTGTCGAGTCGGCGGCATACCTCAGGAAGCACATCACGGAAAATTCGCGCGCCACGCATGTCATCAGCGGTCTTGTCGGGGTTCTCAGTGCAAAAGAGCCACTCACATTCGTTGTTCCCGCACCAGATGACAATGCTCGGATGGTTACGCAGTCGCCGCACGGCTTTCTCAGCCTCCTCCTTCACCTGCGTCAGGAACCACGGCTCCCCCGGATACTCACCACACGCGAACATGAAATCCTGCCACACCATCAGGCCGAGACGATCGCACAGGTCGTAGAATGTGTTCTGCTCATAAATCCCCCCACCCCACACGCGTATCATATTCATGTGTGCATTCCTGGCCAGGTGCAGGAGTGTCTCATACGTGGAGTCGGAAATTCTTGGAATGAAACTGTCGCTTGGAATCCAATCTGCACCCTTACAGAAAATCTTCCTCCCATTCACTTCCACGATGAATGATTTCCCTTCCCGGTCCTTCTCCTGCACCAACTTCACTGTTCTGATCGCAAATGGAACCGTGATCCGGTCTATCACTTTCCCCTCATAAATGAGTGAAACGACCGCCAAATACATGTTTTGACCGCCGTATCCGTTCGGCCACCAAAGGTGTGGTTGAGGGATCCGAAGATCCATTGTCGCAGTGTTCCTCTTGAACCCGACAGTTCGCTCGGGCGAGCCCTCTCCTTCGACCGAGACCTCCAGCGCGAACTTCCGGTCACCCGCCGCCCTCTCGATTTCCGCCGACAGCCGGATAACAGCTACACGCTTGTTCACCGAGAGAACACGGACAAACGGTTGCTGTAACCTGGCTTGCGAGAATCCCTCAATCGAGATGTTGCGCCAGATGCCTGATGTGGTCAGTTTTGGTCCCCAATCCCAGCTAAACGAGTATTGCGCCTTCCGTACGTAGACGCGATGTGGTTCAAGAGCGACCCGAAGCGGACCATGCTTTTTCTCAAGTGCCTTCGAGCGATGCATCGGGGAGTCAAAGAGAATCTCGATCGTGTTCCGGCCGGGCCGGAGGTATTTCCTGATATTCAGGCGGTGACCGACAAACATGTTTGACGTCTTGCCAACGGGCCTGCCATTGCAATGGATGCGGGCGTACGTGTCCAGCCCTTCTGCAACCAGGTGGACCGCATCTTCATCGAGGATTGAAGCAGGGACTTCAAACTTCTTCCTGTATACCCATTGGACCGAATCCACCCACTGCACGTCAAGTTCATTCGTTCGGTAAAACGGATCGGGGATCTTCTGGTTTGCGAGAAGATCTGTGTGGACTGTCCCGGGAACACTTGCGGGCATCCATTGCCGGACGGTGAGCCGGTTTCCACGAAGCGTTCCGTATCCATCAACAGCCTTGAATTCCCACTTACCATTCAAATCGATTCGTTGCAAGCTCGTCCTTCAGTTATTTGAGAAGCATCATCTTCTTTACAATTGTGGCTCCGGGTGTCTGAAGCTGGTAATAATACACGCCGGAGGGAAACCTTTCCGCACTCCACTGCACTTTGTATGTCCCAGGTCCCAGAGGAGTATTGAGGAGCGTTGCTACCTCCCGGCCAAGCACATCGAATACCACAAGACGCACGAGTGCCTCGTGACCTGACGAGGGTAGGGCAAACCGTATTGTGGTCTGTGGGTTAAATGGATTGGGGAAGTTCTGATCGAGAGCAAGGTGTACGGGCAGCATGCCATCCCCCTCCTCGACTTCTGTAGTCCAGGATGCAAGGTCTTCGATCTGCTGTACCGAAAGGGCATAGTTGTAGATCCTGATATCGTCAAGGATTCCATCAAAATTGTACCCCTGATCCGTTGGAAGCATCTGGCCGATCGTGAGATCAATCGG
>DAIPLH010000485.1:0-2217 GCA_036769325.1 Bacteroidota bacterium | reverse complement strand
CTTCGCCGGTGGCCATTTCGGCAATCTTTCCCTGATGGAGAACCACACCGCCGATGAGCTGAACGTTAAACGGAACCATCTCCCACACCACAGGGTGACCAAGCAGATCGAATCGCTGGCCGACAAGGCGCCGGCACCCGTCCTTGACAACCGCAAACGCCTCAGGCAGAAGATCGTCCAGGGTTTCGCGGAGAACCAGCTCAAACTCCTCCTCAAGAGAATCGAGCTCGCCATGCAACTGGTCTCTTTCCGCAGGCGGAAGATCGGCATTCAATTTTTCCCTCAGGGTGACCCGTTCTGCTTCAAGACCCTTGAGCACCTCCTGTATCCTGCCGCGGAATTCGACGGTCTTCGCCCGTAAGGCGTCATCAGAAAGAGTTTCCAGGCCGGGGGTGAATGCGTTGATCTCTTCCACAACCGGAAGGATTCCCTTGACATCCTTTTCATGTTTGCTGCCAAACAGCCGCTTCAACCAACCAATCATCACATCATCATTTTGTTGTGAACAACGAAAATTTTTGATAAATATAGCCACAATTGGCATGCTAATCAACCTGATCCCTATAGCCCGGCGGGCTCCGCTCTTTCCGATACTCGTCATCCTGATTGCCGGGTGTGCGTCAACCGGCGAACAGAGAAACACTGCCTCGCCTGCTTCATCCGGAGCTACACTCTACCCTCGACTCGCGAACCGCATCGATCACCTTCTCGCTGACACCCTGTTCCCTCCTTCGAATGCGGGAATCATGATCTATTCCCTTACCAACCGGGAAGCACTTTATTCCCGCAACGCTGAACTCCTCTTCGCTCCTGGTTCCAACCAGAAACTGGTCACGGCCGCAGCAGCCTTTGAACTCCTCGACCGCGAATATACATTTGCCACCGAAGTTTTTGTCGACAGCTCGCTTGCTGAACCACAAATCGTCATACGCGGATCCGGTGACCCGCTCATTGACACGGATGATATTGATTCGATCGCTGGGGCCATCGCTGGCATTGTCAGGCGCACGATTCCCTGGAACCTGGTGGCAGATATTTCACTCTTTGATGGCGCCACGAAGGGGAAGGGCTGGATGTGGGACGACGATCCGTACGAGGCGCCGATCAGTCCACTTTCCGCCAACGGGAATTCCATTGAGATCGTGGTTGAACCTGGACAAGGGGAGGGCGATCCAGCGCGGGCGACGATGCGTGAGCCAACAGAATTTGTTCTCCTCGAGAACCTTGTCACAACATCACAAAGGGGAAAGAAGGATTCCCTGGTCGTTGAACGATCTGCGGATGATGCCGGCGACAGGTTTCAAATCAGCGGCTCGATAGCTCTCGACAAGAAGAGTTCTACAACGATGGTCGGTGTTTCGAGCCCCGAAGCGTACTGGCTCTCCCTCTTTTCCAGGAGTCTTGCAGACCGGGGAATTGTTGTTGGAAGCTGGCAGTTCGGAACCGCGGACAACAATGCAGATCCGTCGTTCACCTATGAACGGAACATTGACTCTGTTCTTTATGAGATGATGAAAGAGAGTGACAATCTCTGCGCTGAAAATGTTTTCAGAATTCTTGGGATCTCGGTAACAGGAGAGGCCGGGAGCAACGAAGACGGGATTCTGGCCGTCGAAACAGCTCTTGCCCGGCTGGGAATTGATACTGCGAAGCTGGTCACCGCCGACGGATCCGGAGTTTCCCGCTACAACCTGCTCTCGGCAACGACGCTGGTAAGGATCCTCGAAGTTCTTTACGACCGGCAACCTGACTTTGACCGGCTCTTCGCCACTCTTCCGATTGCCGGTGTGGACGGAACGTTGTCAACCAGAATGAAGGGGACTCCCGCGCAAGGCAATCTGAGAGGAAAAACCGGAACCCTTCGGGGGGCAAGTTCCCTCGCCGGTTACGTGACAACCGCGGACGGGGAATTCCTGGCGTTCTCTATTCTGATGCAGAACTATCCAACCGGACCAAAGAATTACAGGGCAGCGCAGGATTCGATTGGTGTGTTGCTGAGCAGATCCAGGCGCAATGACTTCCGGTAGATGGTCGTAAACGAGTGACGCCAGGAACATCTCCTGGCGTCCGCGTGAAAGCTTTTCTCTTTCGTGTCGGTTATTCTGCTGCCTTGATCCGGATATCTCCACCTGATGTCTGCACGTGAATGAGCTCTCCTCCTCCATTCAGGGTTCCCTGAACGCGACTCTCATCGATTTCTCCTGCAAGGGCGATAGG
>DAIPLH010000127.1:7217-7872 GCA_036769325.1 Bacteroidota bacterium | reverse complement strand
CCTGCCTTCAGAGAGTTTTACCGTTTCTGCACTTCACCGACACAGGTCCTGGACTCGCTGTACGCGACCCCGCTGCTTGCAACCCCGGGGGATACGACCATCTACAGCGATCTGGGCATGATGGTCCTCGGCAAGGTCATTGAAGAAATTTCGGGCCTGCCCTTTGATGAATTCATGAAAAAGGAATTCTTCGCGCCCCTGGGGATGAGGAATACGATGTTTCTCCCTTCTGAATCACGACGGGAAAACACGGCGCCGACGGAAGATGACCGGACCTGGCGAAAGCAGCTGGTCCAGGGGAAGGTCCATGATGAGAACGTCGAGCTGCTTGGCGGTGTATCGGGTCATGCGGGGGTCTTTTCGACTGCATCAGATCTTTCGATTCTTGTCCAGATGTTGATGAATGGCGGGACCTACGGAGGGCGACGATATCTGAAGGAGACCACGATTCGAAGCTTTACGCGCCGACAGGGGGAGTCATCTTCACGGGCTCTGGGTTGGGATATGAAGTCTCCCCAGAATTCCTCGGCAGGTACATTGTTTTCGCCAACCTCATTCGGACATACAGGGTTCACCGGGACATCCATCTGGGTGGACCCCGAAAGGAAGATGGCTGTGATCTTTCTGACGAATCGCGTCTATCCGTCGCGGGAGA
>DAIPLH010000127.1:0-7207 GCA_036769325.1 Bacteroidota bacterium | reverse complement strand
GGGAGAACAAGAAAATCAATCGAATCAGACCGCGGTTGCACGATGAGGCGGCCCGCGCTCTGACCAATCCCTCATCATAGACGAACAATCTGAATCTGTTGCCGCTTACGTGAACCAGGAGGATAACCATGAGAGTCTCAGCTTTCAAGAATGAACCCCTCACAGACTTTTCAAAACCATCGAACCGGAAAAAGCAGGAGAAGGCTCTCGCTTCCTTCCGCGCGAACCTTGGCAAGGAATATCCCATCGTCATCGGAAGTGAAAGGATAACGACTCCGGAGAAGCTCAGGTCCACGAATCCTGCCCGCCCGGATGAAGTTGTAGGTTTTTTCCAGAAGGGGGACACAGCCCTTGCCAACCGGGCGGTGGAAACTGCGCACCGCGCATTCCAGGAATGGAGGTCTGTTCCAGCTGAGAAACGTGCTGCTCTGCTCTTCCGGGCTGCCGGGTTGATGAAGAAGAGGAAGTTCGAGCTGAATGCCGTTGTGATCCACGAGGTCGGGAAGGCGTGGGTTGAAGCCGATGCCGATGTGGCGGAGGCGATCGATTTTCTTGAATTCTACGGTCGCGAAATGCTCCGCTACGGAGCTGAGCATCCGGTGGTGAAACGACCGGGGGAGAAAGGAAAGCTGGTCTATATCCCGCTTGGTGTTGGCGTCGTTGTTCCGCCATGGAATTTTCCCTTCGCCATTCTGGCCGGGATGTCATCGGCGGCCTTTGTGACTGGTAACGCCGTCGTCCTGAAGCCATCGAGCGATTCACCGCTGATCGGATGGAAATTTGTTGAAATCATGATGGATGCCGGACTGCCCGCGGGAGTCCTGAACTTCATCACCGGTCC
Organism: Bacteroidota bacterium; assembly: GCA_036769325.1. Lineage (GTDB taxonomy): Bacteria > Bacteroidota > Ignavibacteria > UBA10030 > UBA6906 > DAIPLH01. The sequence goes on along the minus strand of DAIPLH010000127.1, from coordinate 6,366 downwards.
CGGCGGACAAATGGGCGACGCGATGGTCGGCCATCCTCTCACGCGGTTCATTTCGTTCACAGGATCGAAAGAGGTGGGGATGCATATCTATGAGCTTGCCTCGAAGGTGCAGCCGGGGCAGATTTGGCTAAAGCGGGTCGTTGCAGAAATGGGAGGGAAGGACGCTATTGTTGTCGATGATGGTGTTGACCTTGACGATGCTGCCAGCGGTGTTGTGAAATCCGCCTTTGGATTCCAGGGCCAGAAGTGTTCCGCATGTTCGAGAGCTATCGTGCATGAAAAGGTCTACAATAAGTTTGTCGACCTTGTTGCTCAGAAAACCGCAAAGTTAACGATGGGCGACCCTGCCACATCGCCGGCGATCGCCCTGGGGCCCGTCATTAATCAGAAGGCGCGGGAGAAAATGCTTGGATACATTGAGAAGGCGGTTCAGGAGGGGGGCCGGGTCGTTGCAGGCGGGAAGAAAGGCGAGGGCGACGGCTACTTCCTTCAGCCGACCGTCATCGCGGACGTCACCCCAAAAGCCACCATTGCCCAGGAAGAAATCTTCGGCCCCGTGCTTGCAATGATCAAGGCAAAGGACTTTAACGAAGCAATGGAGATCGCAAACAATACAGAGTACGGACTCACTGGTGCAGTCTACACAAACAATAAGAAGCATCTGAAGCGGGCGGAAGAGGAGTTTTTTGTGGGGAACCTGTACCTCAACAGGAATTGTACGGGGGCGCTCGTCGGTGTTCATCCGTTCGGCGGCTTCAATATGAGCGGAACAGATTCGAAGGCCGGCGGCAGGGATTACCTTTTGCTCTTTCTTCAGGCAAAATCCATAGCGACGAAAATCCAGAAGCCGCGCAAGAGAAGCAGGCGCTCATAAACTAAGATTTGGATATTGCCGCGAAGACTCAAAGACTCGAAGGAACGCCACACCAAGAAAGATCAATGTCCTTGAGAATCTTTGAGTCTTCGAGACTTTGTCCAACGGACCCCTTCCTGCTCCAAGGGAGGCCCTTTGGGAAAGGGACCCTTTGGGTTGGGGCGGCAATTCATCACCGCCTAAACATCCTTCAACCTTAAACAGAAAATTGGAAAGCGAACATGAACATTCATGAGCATCAGGGAAAAGAAATCCTTAAGCGCTTCAAAGTCCCGGTCCCCGAAGGCCGCGTGGCATTCTCTGTGGATGAAGCTGTGGAAGGCGCACGGCAGATCGGTGGAACCCTGTGGGTAGTGAAGGCCCAGATTCACGCCGGCGGAAGGGGAAAGGGAGGCGGAGTAAAAATAGCGCGGTCCATTGAAGACGTCCGCCGCATCGCCTCAGAGATCCTCGGCATGACCCTCGTAACCCACCAGACAGGCCCGGAGGGAAAGAGAGTCAATCGCCTGCTCATCGAGCAGGGGCTGGATATTGCCAGAGAACTGTATGTCGGCATTACCCTTGACAGGGCGTCGTCCCGAAACGTGATCATGGCGTCCACGGAGGGTGGTGTTGAGATCGAGAAGGTGGCCGCGGAAACACCTGAGAAAATTCTCAAGGAATTCATCGATCCGGCCACAGGATTTCAGGCGTTTCAGGCGCGTAAGCTGGCATTCGGGCTGGGCCTGACCGGCGACGCCTTCAAGAACGGTGTAAAATTCTTCGGCGCACTCTATAGATGCTTTACTGAAATGGACTGTTCCCTTGCAGAAATCAATCCCCTCGTTGTTACCGCATCGGGTGACGTCCTGGCGCTCGACGCAAAGATGAACTTCGATGACAATGCCCTTTTCCGCCATCCCGATACGGCTGCCCTTCGTGACCTTGCCGAGGAGGATCCCCTGGAGGTTGAGGCATCAAAGTCGAACCTGAACTATATCAAGCTGGACGGGAATGTTGGCTGCATGGTCAACGGTGCAGGTCTGGCCATGGGGACAATGGACATAATAAAACTTGCCGGCGGGGAACCCGCAAACTTTCTGGATGTCGGCGGGGGAGCAAGCGCTGCGACCGTTGAGGCCGGGTTCAAGATCATTCTGGCCGACCCGCACGTGAAAGCAATCCTGATCAACATTTTTGGTGGTATTGTGCGATGCGATCGCGTCGCGACAGGCGTTGTTCAGGCGGCAGGTCATGTGAAAATCGGAGTTCCGGTCGTCATTCGCCTTGCCGGAACCAACGCCGAACTCGCTGCAGAAATTCTCCGAAAATCAGGAATGAACTTCCTCGTCGCAGGGAGTCTCAGGGATGCAGCTCAAAAAGTTGCTCAGGCGATGACAGCATGATGAGGTGAACATGAAAAAGCTCCGCACGATACAGGGGATCACAGATCCGTATTCACGAAGGATCCTCGGCAATGTTGTCAATAAAGACCCGCTCACGATCCTGAAGGGGACGCCGCGAAAACTTCAGCGATTGATGGAAGGCCTCACTCCGAAACAATTGCGCACTTCTCCGGCGAACGGCAAATGGACGATCACCCAGCTGATTGCTCATTTCGCCGATACAGAACTGGTCCTTGGTTTTCGCCTTCGGATGGCCATTGCCGAATCGGGGAGACCCCTTCAGGCAATTGATCAGAAGAAATGGGATACCGGACTGGGCTATGGCAAAGCGGATATCCGAAAAAGACTTGAGTTGTTCACTCTCCTGCGGCAGGAACACCTGAGGCTGCTCGGTTCACTTCCTCCGGCAGGGTGGAACAAGTTCGGGATGCATGAGGAGCGCGGGAAGGAAACCGTCGCCCGAATGGCTCAGATGTATGCGGGCCACGATGTTAACCACCTTGCGCAGATCGAGGCAATCCGCCGGTCATTTCGTCGGGGAGCCAGGTGAATCCCGACACCCACTTTGAGCCCGTGATCGGACTGGAAGTCCATGCACAACTGCTGACCGCTTCCAAAGCCTTCTGTTCCTGCTCAACAGAATTCGGGAGTGAGCCAAACAGCAACGTCTGCCCGGTCTGTCTCGGGATGCCCGGAACTCTCCCCGTCCTGAACGTGAACCTTGTCGAGTTCATCCTTCGCATGGGGCTGGCAACGGAATGCAATATTACAACCCGGTCTGTCTTTGCGAGAAAGAACTATTTCTACCCCGACCTTCCCAAAGGATATCAGATTTCGCAGTTCGAGCTCCCCATTTGCACGGGCGGGCGTGTAAACATCATTCTTGATGACGGCAACACGAAGAGCATTGGATTAACGCGCATTCATATGGAGGAAGACGCAGGGAAATCCATCCATGACGTGGATGTTGATACCCTCGTTGATGTGAACCGGTGCGGCGTCCCTCTGATTGAGATTGTCTCTGAGCCGGACCTCCGCTCTCCCCGCGAGGCCTACCTGTTCCTGACGAAAATCAAACAACTGGTGACGTATCTTGGGATCTGTGACGGAAATATGGAAGAGGGCAGCCTCCGGTGCGATGCGAACGTTTCCGTAAGAAAGAAGGGGGAAACGAAATTCGGGACGAAAACTGAGGTCAAAAATATGAATTCGTTCCGTTATGTTGAACGCGCCCTGGAATACGAAATCAACCGTCAGATTCAGTTGATCATCGATGGTGGAACGGTACGTCAGGAGACTCTGCTCTGGGATGCGAACCTTGGTGTAGCTCTTGCCATGAGGAGCAAGGAAGAGGCGCACGACTACAGGTATTTTCCCGATCCGGATCTCGTTCCCGTTCTGGTCGATGAGAAGTGGATACAGAGGGTTCGCTCCGGCCTGCCGGAGCTTCCAACACCCCGCCGGGACAGGTTTGTCAGTTCGCTCGGCCTGCCGCCGTATGATGCGGATGTCCTGACGGCAGAGAAGGAAATCGCTGACTATTTCGAGGCTGCACTTGCTGATCTCGCAAAACGCACGGGCAAGGAGACAAGAGACCTTGCGAAGCAGGTAAGCAACTGGGTCATGACCGATGTTCTCCGCGTTATCAGTGAGAAGAAACTGACGATGGACGCGTTTCCCATTACGCCGTCCCGCCTCGCAGGCATGATCCGGTTGATAATGGATGGAACAATCAGCGGGACAATTGCAAAGGAATTGTTTGAACAGATGCTCACTCTTGACGACGATCCGGCGGAGATTGTCCGTTCGCGTGGACTTGTTCAGGTTTCAGACACGGGCATCCTTGAGAAGGCTGTCGATGAAATATTGAGCGCATCGCCCGAGCAGGTCGCGAAATACCTTGGCGGGAATGAGAAAGTGTTCGGCTTCCTCGTTGGGGAGGCAATGAAAAAGCTGAAAGGCAAGGGGAACCCCAGGGTCATCAATGACCTTCTCCGGAGCAAGTTGACAGCGCTTCGGCAACCTTAAACCATCACTCCTATCACCAATCATTTCGATTCTATGCGCCCAACTGTTATCGCGGGAAACTGGAAGATGAACATGGACCTCGCGGAAAGCCGCGACCTCGTGGGCGGTATCCTGAAGGGGATCGGATCAATTCCCGCCTCCACGGTTGTCATCATCTGTCCGCCATTCACATCACTCCAACTGTCCTCTGAACTGATCCGCGGGACGCAACTCCGTCTCGGCGCTCAGCATATGTCACATCTTGACGGCGGCGCTTACACCGGTGAAATATCGGCCAGGATGCTTCTTGGGATTGGGTGTAAATATGTCATCATCGGTCACTCCGAGAGGAGACAGTACTACAGCGAGTCAGACGCGCTCGTGAAGGCGCGGACGCACAAGGCCTTGCAGAATGGATTGACCCCAATAGTTTGCGTGGGGGAAACCCTCGCACAACGCGAGAGCGGGGAAACGACGACCGTCATTACCACACAAATCCGGGGTGGTCTCGACGGCCTTTCACCCGAACAGGCTGCCGGGATCATTGTAGCGTATGAGCCTGTTTGGGCAATTGGGACGGGGAAGACCGCATCACCGGATCAGGCACAGGAAGTCCACAAGGACATCCGCAAGTTGCTCGTGACCATGTTCGGGGAGGAAAGTGCCGCGAAGACCGTGATCCAGTACGGGGGGAGTGTCAAGGAGGATAACGCTGTCCAACTTCTCGCTCAACCTGACATCGACGGTGCCCTTGTGGGCGGCGCCTGCCTGAAAGCAGAATCATTCCTGTCGATCGCCCGATCTGCAACGACCTAATTGTAATATTTTCATTGATTTTCGGCGGTCTTGTGCTTATATTCTTCACCAGACTAGACCTTACCTCCCTCACTACGTAGTTCGGGCGTATTTGTCCAAAAACACGCTGAAATCGAGCCTTTTCCTTTCTTTGAGATTCATCCCCTTTTTCCTTCTCTTATTGTTGACATATGGGCCAAAGGCGCTTGCGAATTTTGAGGATGAAGTTTTTCTCGAAAACCGGACCCCTCTTGATGCAGGGATGGATACTGATCTTCGCCCCGATCCCCGCTTCCGCTTGAGGATTGACCTTTCGGGGACCTGGGATTACACAATTGAGGGTGGGGGCAGAGGGCACATTGGTTTGCCGGCTGCATACGATTTTGTAGGGGCTGTGTCCTTTCAACGAAAGGTTGAACTCTCGCTCGAGCAGCTTGAGAAATTTGATTTCCACCTCGTTCAGTATGGAGTGAACTACCAGAGTGACGCGTACATCAATGGGGATTTTCTGGCAACTCATTCAGGTGGCTACACAAGTTTCTCTCACGAGATTCCGGCGGCGACCCTCCAACCCGGGAAAGAAAACACGATCAGAATTGACGTAAGAAATGATCTGAATGCCCGGACAACAATACCGGCAAAATTGCAGGTGTGGGGGTGGAGAAACTATGGCGGTGTCATAAGGGATGTTTTTCTGCTTGGGACCCCCAAGTTGTATATCAAAGACCTTGTTGTCCGAACATCGATGACAGATGACAAGTCGCCCGTCCTCCTTCGCGTGGAACCGGAGATCGTAGGAGTAGATACCTCCGAAGGCACCAAAGGCGCACGCTCACTCGGTTTTTTCTTCGACGTGGTTGACAAGATCTCAGGGCTTCCGGTCGGGCAAAGCAAGATGGCAAAACTGGAAAACACAGGGCAGGGCTGGATCTGCGGACCATCAGAGCTTTCTCTTTCAGACGTGAATGCGTGGACTCCGGATCAGCCTGATCTCTATGTCGTCAGAGGGTACCTTACCCGCTTTGCAGGGAAAGAGATCGACACCATCGATCAGTTCAATATCAATCATGGGTTTCGCAAGGTCGAGATTCAGGAAGGGAATATCCTTCTGAACGGAAGGAAGCTGGTCCTGCGCGGTGTGATCTGGAATGAGGATCACCCCACCTGGGGGAACTCCATCCCATACGAGCAAATGGAGAAGGATGTCGTTCTGATGAAGGGCCTCGGCGCAAACGCGATCCGGTTTGCAAACCATCCGCCACATCCGTACATGCTGAACCTTTGTGATCGCTACGGGCTCTTCGC
>DAIPLH010000126.1:0-7881 GCA_036769325.1 Bacteroidota bacterium | reverse complement strand
GAGGGTTCTGTCGTCGGTATCACGCTCACGGCATTGACTCCCTCAACTGCCGGTGACTCCATCGGATCGAGCTTCAGTCGAACGGCTCCTTCGTCATAGGAGAGAAGCTCATAGTAGTACGTCACGTTGTTCTTAAGGCCGCCCAATAAGTCTTCACCTGCATCCAGATACTCATAGACCAGAAGTGTATCCACATGCCAGCGGCCAATCTGAGAGTACGGTCCCTCTATGCTCTCTGCTCTGAGCAGCTTATACCCAACAAACGGTCTACCTAAACTGTCCGGTATGATAATATCCGTTGCACTCTCGGCCGTGTTGTCCCACGAAAGCTTCACACTCCGGTTCAGACCTGTAGCTGTAAGCTCCGGGGTCGGAGGTGGAGAAGGACGAGCAAAGTTGTTGTTGTAGACGCGCGTGATGAAGTCGTGCATTAAGAGAAGGTGGGAGAGGCTGTCGGAAAAGAAGTATGCGATTGTTGCCCGGACAGTCTCAGACACAGCCATCGAAAACGAAGATGATTTCAATACTGCATTGCCTACGGTTCCACCGCACTGTGGCCAGGGAGGTTCAGTACATTGAGGCGGAGACAGTAAATTGCCGTATACAATCGAGTCAGTGGGAGCCGATGCAAGGCTACGTCTCATTCCATCAGATTCAAGATAGGACACCACTGTATCCACACTCCAAGCATGCTGAAGTTCAACTTGTTTGACCGGGGGGAACTCATTTGGTTGGAGAAAAGAGTACCCGATAGTTGGTGGAACGGGCGTTGCAAACCACCAATCAGACCAGCTGGTGTCTCTCGAACGTGCAAATGCGAGATTTCGCTGCGGTTCTGCATTGTATTGAATAACCTCCAGATCCAAATTCCCAGTTCCTGATGGACCCCCCAGGTAGCGAATACCCGATGCAAAAACAACATAGCAACTATCCAAGTCGATACCGCTCTTGTTGATGATATCGTACTGGAATAGTACAATGTCGTTCCCTGGACCGCTGCCCCAACTGTAAACGTGGTTCTGAATCTCAATCCCAATCGGGATGCTTGGTCCTTGCTCTCCTCCGTAAATTGGATCGGCCCTGGTATCCGTATCCTTGATTACACAGAACATGTCCTCGTCGGAAAGATAGACCGGCTGATAAGATCGTCGCTCAAGTGGGTCCGGGACGTAAGCCCTCTTTCCATCAACCCACCTCAAAGGCCAATCGTAGTAGTTGTTCCCGGATGTGTCAACCCCCGTTTCATTGTAATCCAAACTCGAGTAGACAATATAGTTGGCATCGTTATTATAGAGCCACCCCTCACCGTTGAACGTTGTATCGAAACCTGCCTTTGGATCGCCAATCCAACCCGGGACCATCTGATTAAAGGGCCCGTGGGCCGAGAGTGCTTCCCGCATGAAACCTGCATCGGAAACCAGGAGCTTGCCGTTTTTCTTGGCGAGAAACGCTAATCCCTGGAAAAGACCGTCTGATCGAAGATGAAATGAACCACGAGGCCAATGCGCAAGGGGAGCGGCAAACAGCCAGCCTGGGGGGAGATTCTCGTTGCTCCAATCTCCGAAGAGAGCTCCGCTATTGTGCATCGCGAACTCAAAATTGCTTGCCCTGCTGACCCTGCGAAACAAGGTGCCGTCGGGGATCTGGGCCGTCACGTCACTAACGGTCGTTAATATAACTGCGATAACAATGATGAGCCGCGTTTTCACAAAATAGGCCACCGTGGTGTTCTACCTTCCCATCACCACAGCAAACTTCTTGACAGTCTCAATTCCATTGGTTGCTTCGATGTGCGCAATGAACATCTGACTTGCGACAAGCTGTCCACCTTCGGTGGTGAGATCCCATTCCTCTCGCGACCCTCCTGAGTGCTGGATGGTCTTTACAAGATCCATCGCTATCGTGTAGATTCTAATCGTACACTCCGATGGAAGATAGTTGAAATACACTGCCGGTGACGTTCCCTGAGCTTGATGCCTTATCATGTATGGATTTGGAACAATACGGATCCCTTCCATCATCTCAGGAGTTACTTCCTTCCCATCAGTATCCGGAGGTTCAGTAGATGGAATGACTGAAACGAAGTTGACTCCTTCAAGGGCGGGTGACTCCATCGGATCGAGCTTGAGCCTTGCGGCCCCTTCGTCATAGGAGAGAAGCTCATAGTAGTACGTCACGTTGTTCTTCAAGCCCCCGGGGAGATCCTCACCTGTATCCAGGTACTCATAGACCAGTAGTGTATCCACATGCCAGCGGGCGAGCTCTATATAAGGTCCGCCTCTGCTTGTGGCTCTGAGTAGCTTATAGCCCACAAAGGGTCTACCCAAACTATCAGGAATGATAATATCCGTTGCATTCTCGGCCGTGTTGTCCCACGAAAGCGTTACGCTCCGGTTGAGGGCCGTGGCTGTTAGCTCTGGCGCCGGAGGCGGAGAGGGACGCTTGAAGTCATTGTTGTAAACCCGCGTGATAAAGTCATGCATGAGAAGAAGGTGGGGAAGGCTGTCGGAAAAAATGATGCCAAACGTAACCCGGACTGTGCTCCCGGTGTCCATCGGAAAGGGGCCAACACTTACTACCGGACCACGAGGGGCAGCCCCACACGGGCAGGCCTCGATACTAAGATTCGAGAGTGCACGATAAGCAATGGAATCGTTTCCCTCACTAAACAGAACACCGATCGAATCAGGTTTCTCCCTTCTGAAACAAAGAGCAGCGGCAGAACACCCGACTTCGTGAATTTCAGCAGGAGAATTGTCGTATCCGATTGGCGATTCAAGCACGGGAAAACCAAGGGTTGGTGGAATCTCACTTACGTTCCAATTCTCAGGAGTCCACTCACTGCTCATCGTAGAAACCATATACGGCAAGGATCTATCTTCTTTTTCAACAACCCGGATCTCGCGTGTCAAACCTGGGTCAAAGAGGTTATGAACTCCAGGTCCGATCAGAATCAAACCATATCCATAGACTAGGTAGCAGCTATCAAGCACATTGTTGCTTTTGTTGTGCAATTCATATTGAAAGAGAACTATGTCCTTGCCCGGGCCCTCACGCCAAGTGTAGATATAGTTCTCCAACTCGATTCCAATCGGCTCACTACGTCCGTCCAGACCATCGAACCAACCGTCAAATCCAGTATCGGTATCCTTGAAAACGCAAAACATGTCCTCGTCAGAAAGGTATACTGGAGAGTAATTGGCCCGAACCAATGGATCCGGCACGTAGGTCTTTCTTCCATCAACAAGTCGAATCGGCCAGTCGTTGTAGTTGCTGCCAGATATATCGACTCCGCTTGCATTGTAATCAAGGCTCGAGTAAACAATATAGTCTCGATCATCAACGTACTTCCATCCCACCCTGCCATACAATGAGTCATAACCAGCGAGAGGGTCACCAATTCGGCCGGGAACCATCCCCGAGAACGGAGCTGGAAGTGACTCAAGCGGGATGATTATTCCTGAATCGGACACTTGTAATTTACCATTCCTCTTAGCAAGTAAGGCTATCCCACTAGGGAAGTCTCCGTCCATGTGGAAAGAGCTCCTCGGCCAGAACGCTAGTGGTTTGTAAATACATTCAGGCGTCGTACCACATCGACTCCCCCCGTATAGATTTCCGTCGTTATGCATTGCGAATTCAAAATTGCTTGCCCGACTGACGCGGCGAAACAGGGTGCCATCGGGGATCTGAGCCCTCACCTCACTAACTGCCGTCAATACAACTGCGATAGCAATGACGAGCCGCGTTTTCACAAGAGAGGGCATTGTGTATTCTACTTTCCCACCACGACCGCAAACTTCTTAACCGTCTTCGCACCATTGGTTGCTTCAATGTGAGCAATGAGCATCTGACTGGCAACCAGTTGTCCACCCTCGGTGGTGAGGTTCCAGTGTTCCCGTGATCCTTGTGTGTGGGTGATTGTCTTCACGAGGTCGAGTGCCAGGGTGTAGATCCTGATCGTGCACTCCTCAGGCAGGTAGTTGAAGTAGAGTTCTGGACTGGTCCTCTGTGCCTCATGATGGACAAAGTACGGGTTCGGGACGATTCTTACTCCCTCCATCATCTCCTCTGTTACATCCGTCCTTCCTCCGGGTGCTCCTGTCAGTGTAATCTCTACTTCCTCAGGGAACACTGCACTTACTCCTCCCTCCCAGCTGAGTGTGACCCGGTCGCCTGTCTTGAAGTCTATTGTTCCTTCCGTGTGGGTACTCGGCCAGCTGAACGTCGGGATGGGCTTGCCTGAACCTACCCCGTGATCTGCAAAATCAAAGGCAATGGCCCAGTTATAGAGCTCAAGCAGGTGGCCAAAGTCCCATGTCTCTCCGTTGGAGATTTCTCCCGTCAGATAGTACCGGTCTGTCCTTCCAGGGTTAAAGCCTGTTCCTCCGGTGCGTCTCACGCCGGTGGCTGTCAATGACCATTGTCCTGCATAATCCTTTCCTGTTGAGATATCGATCAACCGTACGGTCAGATAGGGAAAATACCTCTGGAAGATCGTACTTCCGGTGTCAATGCCACCTTCAGAGAACTCGAGACTCAGCTCCTGGCCCTGACTCGTGTACGGGTCGGAGAGTTTGAGACCGGTAATTCCCAGGGAGTCACCAATCAGGATCGGACAATCAGATCCTCCTTCAATGGCCGGTGTAACATGGAACGGCTCTGCGAGCTGCTCAAAACTATAACTGAAGGTGATATCTGCTGCTCCGATATCGAAAACATCCTCGATTGTTGCCGTCCCTCCTCTCGGGCCTGCACTCTCAGGACTTCCATGGACAAGAAGATCGGGGTCTACCACATCGTTATGCTCTCTCCCTGAGATCGAGTCTGTGATGGTGACCGGAAGTGTATAGCCGATACCGTTACTGGTCGCAGAGAGCTTAAGCGTCAGGTCTCTTCCGCTCAAAAGCCGGTTGAAGTTCGTCGTGTTCGTGGGCTTAAGTACGGGTACTGAGACACCTCCTAAATTGCCATTCACCAGCGATCCATCACTCCCCTCTGACGTTGCATCCGAGGGCTCTGTCGTCGGTATCACACTCACGGCATTGACTCCTTCAACTGCTGGGGACTCCATCGGATCGAGCTTCAGTCTCACTGCACCTTCGTCATAGGAAAGAAGCTGATAGTAGTACGTCATGTTGTTCTTCAAGCCCCCCTCGAGATCCTCACCGGTATCCAGATATTCATAGACTACGAGTGTGTCCATCTGCCAGCGGGCAAGCTCAACATAAGGCCCGTCCCTGCTCGTTGCTCTGAGTAGCTTATAGCCCACAAAGGGTCTGCCTAAACTATCCGGTATGATAATATCCGTTGCACTCTCGGCCGTGTTGTCCCACGAAAGCTTCACACTCCGGTTCAGTCCTGTAGCTGTGAGCTCCGGCGTCGGAGGTGGCGAAGGACGAGCAAAGCTGTTGTTGTACACACGGGTAATGAAGTCGTGCATGAGGAGCAAGTGAGGGAGGCTGTCGGAGAAGATGATGGCGAAGGTGACTCGGGCAGTATCATTCGGCTCCATTGGAAAGGGACCAACACTGACCACTGGGCCGATGGGATGTGTTTCACAGGAAAGAACTGACGATTCAATCAGTTTGAGGTCGACTAATGTCCTATAGGCAATAGAATCATTGCCTTCAGATTGTAGAACCGCTACTGAATCAGGTGGAGGTTTAGTGAAGTAAATGGCAGATGAGTTACAGCCAACTTGGTGAATATCCAATTGGATATTACCGTACCCAGGGGGAGCATCCAAAACCGGAAACCCAATTGTCGGAGCGACCTCTGTGGCAACCCAGTTTAGATCTATCCATTCTGTTGGGTCTGATGGAGCGAAATAGGGGAGTTTTCTGTTTTGCGTTTCAAGCAACCCGAGTGTTCTTTTGAGTCCGGGAAATCCGTCAGGGAATAATACCCGACCCACCATTATCAGCCCGTGACTATACACAATGTAGCAACTGTCAAGGCGGGATTGACTCTTGTTGATGATATCATACTGAAAAAGGACTATATCCTTTCCAGGTCCTTGGCCCCAGGAGTAGATGGAATTGAGAACTTCAAGCCCGATCGGTTCGCTCCGTCCACCTGGTCCATCATACCATCTGTCAAATCTCGTGTCCGTGTCCTTGAACACACAAAACATGTCTTCGTCAGACCTGAAAACCGGCGGATAGATTGATCGCTCTGAAGGTGACGAGACGTAGGTTCTTTTTCCCTGAACCATTCGGATTGGCCAATCATTGTAGTTGTTCCCGGAGATATCCACACCATTTGAATCGTAATCGAGACCAGAATAGACAACAAAGTCGCGGTCATCAACGTACCGCCAACCAATGCCTCCATATACCGAGTCGTACCCGGCACGCGGATCGCCGATCCAACCCGGAACCATACCGGAGAAAGGTTCCGACTCTGGAGGTCCATAAATCTCAGGAAAAGGGGGGTAGATAAAGCCTGCGTCTGAGACCACCAACCGTCCGTTTTTCTTGGCCAGGAAGGCTATCGAACTCGGAAAATCCCCTTCCATGTGGTATGAACCCCGTGGCCAATGCGCGATTGGTCTATATGTACACTCCCAAGGATAGTCATGAGAACAAAGACCTCCCCCATAAGTATCACCGTTGTTGTAAACAGCGAACTCGAAATTACTGGCCCGGCTCACTCTGCGAAACAAATGACCGATCAACTCTTGCGAATTCCCTTCTTCGAAAAACAAGACTACACAGAATGTGAGAAGAACGAGGGATCGTCGAGAGATGGTTTGCAGGAAAAGAAGAAATTGACGGCGGCGGAAAGGACTCGCAGACTCCGAAGGTTCAAGGAACACGACACTATGATCAGGTCGATTCTTCATTCTACTTGCTACTTTCCCACGACGACAGCAAATTTCTTGACCGTCTTCGCCCCGTTGGTTGCCTCGATGTGGGCGATGAACATCTGACTGGCAACGAGCTGTCCCCCTTCGGTGGTGAGGTTCCAGTGTTCGCGTGATCCCTGTGTGTGGGTGATCGTCTTCACGAGGTCGAGTGCCAGGGTGTAGATCCTGATTGTACATTCTTCAGGCAGGTAGTTGAAGTACAGCTCAGGACTGGTCCTCTGTGCCTCATGATGGACAAAGTATGGGTTGGGAACGATTCTGATTCCTTCCATCATCGCATCCGTTACATCTGTCCTCCCTCCGGGTGCACCAGTCAGTGTGATCTCTGCTGCCTCAGGGAACACTGCGCTTACTCCTCCCTCCCAGCTGAGTGCGACCCTGTCTCCGGTCTTAAAGTCTACTGTTCCTTCTTCGTGGGTACTCGGCCAGCTGAAGGTCGGTGTGGGCTTGCCTGATCCTACGCCGTGATCTGCAAAGTCAAAGGCGATGGCCCAGTTGTAGAGCTCAAGCAGGTGCCCAAAGTCCCATGTCTCTCCATTGGAGATTCCTCCCGTCAGATAGTACCGGTCTGTCCTTCCAGGATTAAAGCCTGTTCCTCCGGTGCGTCTCACGCCGGTGGATGTTAGTGACCATGGTCCGGTATAGTCCTTTCCTGTCGAGAGATCGATCAACCGCACGGTCAGATAGGGAAAATACCTCTGGAAGATCGTACTCCCGGTATCGATGCCACCTTCAGAGAACTCAAGGCTCAGCTCCTGTCCCTGACTGGTATACGGATCGGAGAATTTGAGACCTGTCACTTCGAGGGAGTCACCAATCAGGATCGGACAATCAGATCCTCCTTCTATCGTTGGTGTAACATGGAACGGCTCTCCCAACTGCTCAAAACTGTAACTGAAGGTGATATCCGCTGCGCCTATTCCAAAAACATCCTCAATTGTTGCTGTTCCTGCTCTCGGGCCTGCACTCTCAGGGCTTCCGTGGACAAGAAGATCAGGGTCTACCACATC
>DAIPLH010000125.1:3237-7891 GCA_036769325.1 Bacteroidota bacterium | reverse complement strand
GGGCGACCGGACGGCATACGAAGGCGGTCAGGTTACTCTTAACCCTTTTCCGCATATGAGGAGGGAACCAATCGGAACAGTGGTGGTCCCGTTGGTTTCATACTTCGTGGGCGGATGGATGATCGGATGGGCGAGCGTTCCCTACAACCTTCAATGGGCACAGCAATTTCCAAAACGTTCTGCAACCATGTCTCTTGCCGGACCTGCCGCGAATCTGTTCCTCGTGATACTGTCCGGTCTCGTGATCCGTGTGGGTATGGCGATGGGGTTCTTTGACGCGCCCGACTCAATAACGTTCATGCATGTCGTTGCGTCAACGACTGACGGCGCAGTCTCCACTGTCGCGACCTTCCTCGACGTCTTCTTCTCTCTCAATCTTCTCCTCTGCATATTCAACCTGCTCCCGATACCGCCGCTTGATGGGAGCGGAATGATTCCGTTTTTTCTGAATGACGGGTTGTCGAGGAAGTATCTGATGTTTATCCGCAATCCCGCGTTCTCTATAATGGGGATCCTGGTAGCCTGGAGGGTGTTTGACGTCATCTACTCGCCGTTGCATCTCGCCTGCGTGAATCTTCTTTATACTGCGGTTGCGTACTACGAGTAGGCCAGAAATCTCAGATCTCACATCTCACATCGCAACTCACTGGGCCCAACCGCCTTGTACCCAGCGAAGGGCCGGTGTGATTAGCGAAGAGCGAGGTGTGATGTGCGAATTGCGAAGCCCCGAATCAGTGCTCAAACGACAGCAAGTTCTGCCACCGCTCATACAGCTCTCCCGTCGCCCTGACGTCTCCGAGGCAATACTCGGCGATCTCACGAAATCGGTTCTCAGAAAACAAGCGGCCGAGGTCAAGTCCCGTGATGCCGTTGGTCTTCGGGCTCTTGAATCCGAACGACTTGCAATAGAAGTCAAGATTGAATTTCCGGATTGCACCGTAGAAGGTGAGCTGGTCGAGCAGGTCGCAGTGTTCTTTCGCACTGTAGCGGTAGGGGAGGATATTTCTGCTGGGTTTGAGGCCAAGGATTGCCGAGCGGAGCATCAGAAACGGTGCATCAAACGATCGCCCGTTGAAGGTGATCAACTGGTTGTAACGGGAGACGGTCTCCCAGAATTTTTCAAGAATTTCCTGCTCCGCGCAGGGTACGAACTCCACCATCCCGTCTGGTGAAAACGTCGGCTCGGTCTTCGGCGCATCGTATAACACCTTTCCCTGATTGGAGTCAGGGTTCAGCATCCCGATCGCAATGACCCGCGCAGTGAACGGGTTCAGGCTCAGTCGCCGGATTGTTTCCTCGCGTTCTTCCTCTGTTTTCGCAAACTTCAGGAGATATTCCCGCTGCTGCTCATCAAAATGCTCAAGCGGGTAAGCGAGGGTTTCGATATCGAAGATGATTCTGTTCATTCGTCCTGTTCGGGAAGAAGCCTCGCCAGCAAGGGTTTAATGATGCTCCAGCTATAGCCGCGGCGGGTAAGGAATCCGGTAAGGCGGGTTCGCAGGGTCGCAACGTCTGTCCCCTGCTTTCGGCGGGAAGAGAGATATTTCTGAGCAGCCTGTTCTGCTCCTTCTTCCTCTGATGATTCGGGAAGCAGCTCCCGCAAGGCATCGTCGGCTATGGTGCGGCTTATCCCCAGGCGAAACAGCTTCTGCTTCAGGATTGCCGCCCCGCTGGGTCGAAGCACCATGTGATCACGAATGAACATGCGGGCGAAACGTTCATCGTCCAACAGTCCCGCACGCACGAGTTCCCCGAGCACCGTTTCAATGTCTTCCTCGGGGAACTTCTTTCGTTTCAGGCGATCGTGGAGCTCATGCACGCTGCGGGCGCGATAGGAGAGCAAGCGGAGTGCCGAAGTCTTCAGAGCCACATCGCGTTCGGTGCGTTCCAGTGTCGACAGGACCTTTGCGTCGATTTCATCGCCCGCCCGCAACCCCGTACGCAACAGAGCCTCCGTTCCGACACCGATTGCAAAATCTCCATCGATGTAGATGTTCTTCCGGCCGGGAATCTTTTTCTGTGGCTCTATCTTTGTAATGCGCACAGCAACGGAATGCTATTTCTTCTTCGCGAGTTCCGGTCTGGCAAGCACAGGCCCGGGTCCCTTCTTGATCTCCGGTATAACGGTCTTCTCTGTCACTTCCTTCTGAGGAGCCTTCCCGTTGCTTGCCTGGAGGCCGAGCCTCTTGCGTGTCTCTGTCTCAATCTCACGTGCGAGCTTCTCATTCTCCTGAAGATATTTCCTGACGGCTTCGCGTCCCTGTCCGATCCTGTCCTCTTTGTATGAAAACCAGGACCCGGATTTCCCGATGATCTCAAGGGTGACGGCGGTGTCGATCAAATCACCTAACCTGGAGATTCCCTCATTGTACAGCACTTCGAACTGTGCTTCACGGAACGGTGGCGCAACCTTGTTCTTGACCACTTTCACCCGAACCCGGTTACCGATCATGTTGTTGCCATCCTTGATGGCCTCGACGCGCCGCACATCCAGGCGAACCGACGCATAGAACTTGAGCGCATTGCCTCCCGTTGTGGTCTCCGGGTTTCCAAACATGACTCCGATCTTCATGCGGAGCTGGTTGGTGAAGATCACGCTTGTTTTCGATTTGCTGATTGCGGCGGTCAGCTTTCTCAGCGCCTGGGACATGAGCCGCGCCTGGACACCCATGGTCGGGTCGCCCATTTCGCCTTCAATTTCCGCGCGCGGAGTCAATGCTGCAACGGAATCGATCACAATGACATCGAGAGCGCCGCTCCGCACCAGGGTTTCGACGATCTCGAGAGCCTGTTCGCCGAACTCCGGTTGTGACAGGAGGATACTGTTCACATCAACACCGAGCTTCTTCGCGTAAGCGATGTCGAGGGCATGCTCGGCATCGACGAAAGCGGCGATGCCTCCGGTCTTTTGCGCTTCGGCGATGATGTGAAGGCAGAGGGTCGTCTTGCCCGACGATTCCGGTCCGAAGATCTCGATGACCCGTCCACGCGGAATTCCGCCAATGCCGAGGGCAGCATCGAGGGAAATCGAGCCGGTTGAAATGAATTCGACCTGCTGGATCGGCCCCTCGCCAAGGCGCATTACTGAACCCTTGCCGTGCTGCTTCTCGATCTGGTCGATGGCGATTTTTAATGCCTGTGCTTTGGCATCTTTTTCTTCTGACATACACTCCTCCTTGAGGTAGGGTTGCTAAACGCGGGACTGTTCGGGAATCATGGGGCCGGTTGATCAGGGTTGCCCCTGCCGATCGGGAATCGTTCGAGAACGGTATGGATCGCGCCGTCCGGCTTCAACTCACTCTTCATGAGAGTGAATTCGCTCACCGACACCTGATCAGCGTGCAAAGTAAGTGTTTCTGCTTGTGCAAGCAAGCGGTCCGTGATCTTCCCGACCCCGAACCGTCCGATCGTGACATGCGGATGAAACGGACGCTGCTCTCGCTCAATCCCGAGCGGCTCTAGAACCTGCTCGACGGAGCTTTGCAATCGTCTCAGGACCCCGTCCGGATTTTCTACACCCACCCAGAAGATCCTCGGACGTGCCCGATCCGGAAACATGCCGAGGGAGCCGTACCGGATCAGGAGCGGATCAGGGATGTTTGTTGCTGCTGCCTTCAATGCAGTAGTAATTGCGGGTATGTTTTCCCCGGCTGTATCCCCGATAAACTTAAGAGTCAGATGAAGCTTGTCCGTCTGCTCCCACTTCACCGGCAGATCGAGCGACCGGAGTTCCGCAATCAGAGCGGAAAGCTGTTTCCTGACCTCCGGAGGGGTCTCGATGGCGACGAACAGGCGCATGCGCCCATCACTCCACATCTGAAAGCTTCAACCTCTGTCTGTCCTCGAGACTAAAGGCGGGGAAAGTTACTCTGCGGCTGAAAAGATCGGCTGGATATCCACCGGAACATCTGCAAGCTTGTCCAGGGTTTTCTTCATTTCAGGACGGAGCACAGCGTAGGTTTCCAGTAGTTGCTTTGCTTTGTCGTACGAACCTTCCGCCTGAATGGTCATGATTTCCGCAGTGAGTTTCTTCACTGCTGGCTTGATTTTTTCAAGGTTCACTCTGTAATGCTCTGTTGCGGGATCGTAGGTGAAACCCCCTTCGTCCATCAGGTAGTTCATCTGCAACGCCATCCCCTTGCCGTGGGATTCCGTGATTCCAAAACGCAGCGTTCTGAACACACTCGCAAGGAATGTCGCATAGAGGTTCACTTCCGACTCCCTGGCGATGACCCCCTTGTCGATCAAATACTGGAGTGCGAACAATCCGGAGATGTCGGCTCTGGCTTCCTCCATGGCAGACGAGAGTTCTTTCATGGCCTGGCGCACGGTTGTCTTCTCTCTGTTGACCGTAATGTTGTGGGGTCCGAGCCCGTGCATGAGCTCGTGTGCGAGAATGTGTGTGAAGAAGAGTTCGAACGACACCTGAGGGAGGTGTTCGGGTGAGAGCACAACCTGTGAAATGGGAATCAACACCTTTTGGAACTTTGCCTCCTGGACATTCTTCAGCATGACGCGTTTGCTTCCCTTTTCGGCCGTGACGCGCTCATCGTTTGGCAGGTTGAATGCTGCTGTCTGAACTCCCTCGCGCGCTTCTCCTCCAACAGCCACCTCGTCGACCAAATCAATCGCCTTATCAAACAAACAACAATCA
>DAIPLH010000125.1:0-3227 GCA_036769325.1 Bacteroidota bacterium | reverse complement strand
ACCTCGTCGACTACCCGGATCGGGGCAAGTGCTCCCAGCGACGGATTCCTGTACCTGGCATCAATAGGCAGGTTGTTCTCGATTTCCTGCAGGTACTGGGAATACTTCTGCAGGTTTGCAGTCTCTGCATCGTTGCGCAGAGTGATGAATGCTTCGAACGCCGCCTTGTAGTTAAAGAGGCCGTCCATATAGACCTCGTACGGACCGATGGTCGGCTCGATCGGACTGTCGAGGTCCATCCATGCAACGTCGCTCTCGTAGTAGTCGTTGCTCAGGAATGCGTCCGCTCGGGTTGTTAAGTATTTCCTGAGCGATGCATTGTCCGTCAGCTCAGCCGCTTCACGCAGGAGCGCGGCCGCAGGTTCAAGGAACTGGTGGTACTCTTCACTGTAGGGGACAAGCATAAGGTTTTTCTGGTCATCTCTCCGGACGGTATAAAAGAATCCGGTGGCTTTAGCTTTTTCTTCAGGAGAAAGAGTCCCTTTCCACGCCTCGAACTCTTCCCTGGTCATATCATCCGGGTAGTAGTTAGCATGCAGAGGTCGTTTCGCAGGAACACCCTCGATAAACGCGCTGTCATGGTCGATTTTTACCCACGGTCCCATGTTGATGTTGTAATACCTGAGAATCTGCTTTCCTCGTGGAGAACTGTCCGCCTCGAGTTTCGCCCGCAGCGCAAGGTTTCCACTCCAGATCTGCCGCGTATAGAGGCTGTCCATGAGCTTTGTAGCTTCCAGGAGTTTACCAAGCGCCTGTCGGTCACCTGTCGATAATCTTGAGACATCGGCCCGGATCTCCGTCGGGGCAAAACGGGCGATCTTCTTCGCGAGATCGGGTGACTCTTCCTGCGTTTGTGGAGAACAACCTATGAGCATCATAGTCATTGCTGCCAATACGAAAGTGTGAGAGAATGTCATGAGAAAACCTGTTGCGAAAGGGAAGAAGTGCGTGAGTTTGACGGAGCGGAATAAGATAGAATGAAGGCGGATGAAGGTCAAGTCGGAACGCGGAACGCGAAAGTCGGAACAGAAAAGAGCGTCTTGATTCGGGTGCACACCACTCCCCAGATATCCAGCCTCTTCCGCGTTCCGCCTTCCGCTTTCCGACTTCCGGAGTTTACTCCATTGCCTGAGTTGGCAGCGGCGGAAGAGGCATGGAAGGGTGGTCCATGATGTAGACCCACTTTCCGTCATGTTCCTTCTTGACATCGGTGAATCTTCCATCGAACTCCATCATCGTACCGTCAGGCATTGGCATTGACATATGCCACAACCCCCAGCAAACCACGATGTTCCCTGCTGGTTCGTAGTGAACGTCGCTGACTGTGAGTTTGGAGCCCTTCATCTGGGTAAACTCAGCTGCCGTCTTCTCTTTGATCACATCCCACCCCTTGAGCATAACCTCTCCGCCAACGGGATATGAGACGAGGTCGGGGCTGTTCAGGTACAGAGCCATCAATGCGTCAGCATCCTGTGCATTGAAGGCTTCGAGCCAATTCCGGTCAAGTTCCTTTGCAGCCGCGATCAACTGTTCAGGATTCGGTGCGGGTGTACATCCGGCAAGGATGAGAACCAATGTCAGGACAAACAGGATAGATGTCTGTTTCATCATACCTCCGATTTTGTTATTGGGTTGAGTGAAAGCGCGTTGCGACAGAGACAGAGCTCCCAACACGCTTTCCTGTTACTTCTTGCGCATAGCTTTGACCGATCCACTAATCAACCTCCGGAGTGTAGGCATATCCACATCGGCGAGCGTTTTCACATAGAGACAGGACTTACCCGTCTTGTATTTCCCAAGTTTCTTCATGAGACTCCCGAACCTGTCAAACCCCGGAATAATATAGAGAGTGAGACTCTGCTTCCTGGGTGAAAAGCCTGTGATGAACCAATCGCCTTCCCGTCCGCTTGCACCTTTGTAATGGTAGCTGCCGAAACCGACAATGCTGGCTCCCCACATTTCAGGTTTTTCTGCTGTTGCCTCCTTCATTATTGTGAGAAGGGTATTGCAGTCTTTCCTGGTTCCGGCATCCTTGATGCTTTTCAGGAATTGAGCAACGCTTGCTTTGTTTCTTACAGTCTTTAATGTCGACATCTGCGAGCTCCGTGTTTGTGAATGCAGTGCATTGCGGACAGTCCCTTTCTCACCGTTCACGGGTCCGTAAAAGAAGACCCAGGTGCTGAAGTCTGATGAGAACCTCGTGAACCGGTGTGCCTTTCCCGCCGGGGCGAACAGCACATCCCCCCGTTCGAATGGTGTTGTAGAGCTGCCGAGCCGGAATATTCCACGACCCGATGCGACCACATAGATTTCGTCGCGATCATGAGGCGACTGCTTGTCGGTTCCCTTTGGACTGTACAACTCGACGCTGAGGGTTCCATGGGTGAAGTATTCGAAAAATCTCTTTCCTGACTTCCGCAGGTGTTTCCGTGCCTCTGCCAGCCCGACCTTCCCGGTAAAGGGATCGCCGATACTTCTGCTAGAGGCCGAGGTCATTCCGGATAAACTCCTTTGTCCCTGATGGTCCCGTCATTTCAAGCTGAAGAGTGGCAGATCCTGATGGGAGAGAAACCGAAAACGAGAAGAACTCACAACACTCGCGTTCCGTTTTCAAAAACGCAGATACCTCATCGATGGTTTCGTCATTTGCTGTCAGTGAAAAGCGATAACCATTCGCTAACTCTTCGGTTGCGATGATCTGTGACTGCAGGTGGGCGATGATTGTTGCCCTGCGTTTCCTGAACTCCGGTGTGCTCAGCTTGCAAGCGAGGTTATTTTCCATTGTTCCACATCCTCATCTCCTCACTGAGACATACTCAAGTTCCTCGTGTGATGTCATGCTCACGATCCGTCCGGAGGAGTCTCTTTCGAAACTGATCGGTGCAGGCCACTCTCTCGCATGAAAGAAAGAGTCCGCGTCCATAACAAAGTCGATTGTGTCTCCTGACGACTCGCCTCTCAGAGTATCCCGCACGACATGAAAGCTGATTGAAAATTCGGGGTTTTCATAGGAACCTGCAAATTGTGCAAGGTCGTTGTCAGGGACGTGCACCGGGTCAACGAGATCGAGCTTTGAAGCATTGAACTTTCCCTCACCATGCTCCTGGCCGCACATTGGGCATGACGTGGGTTCCTGAGAATTGTCGAGTATGTGGCTCACTGGTCGTTGAGTCCTGAGGTAAGAAAAGACTGCGGTCAGATCATTGTCGGTCAAACTGCGGAAGGCA
>DAIPLH010000124.1:0-7896 GCA_036769325.1 Bacteroidota bacterium | reverse complement strand
AGAACGCCACATTTGATCAGCAGGAGCTTGAGCGCGAGAAGACCGTAGTCATCGAGGAACTGAAAAACGGTGAGGACGATCCGGAAGACGTTATCCACGATCATTTTGAGAGAGTGCTGTTTCCCGAACATTCTCTCGGGTTTCCAATTATTGGAACGGAGAAAAACCTGCGCGCCTTCACACGTCAGGACCTTTTGAGCCATGTTGCCTCACACTATACTCCTTCAAGGTTGGTCGTTGCCGTTGCCGGAAATGCAAAGCATGAACGACTGGTCTCTCTTGTCGAGAAATCCTTCAAACGGGCAAAGGAACGGGCTCGCACAACCCCGAGAACCAGACCACCGCAAAAGACCAGGCCGGCGCTCAAAGAGATTTCAAAGCCTATCACACAAGCGCACGTGTGCCTGGGAACCGTTGGATACAGCATCCGCCACAAAGATCGGTATTCGCTCCTTGTCCTCAACGCACTGCTCGGCGAAGGCATGAGTTCGAGACTTTATCAAACAATCAGGGAAAAGCACGGACTCGCCTATACGGTTTATTCATTCCTGTCGTTTCTTTCTGACACCGGCGTGTTCGGGGCATATATCGGGACAGACCGGAACAAGGTTGATGGAGCCGTCAACCTCATACACAAGGAGTTCAGCAAGCTGAGGGAAAAGCCAGTCTCGAAGGCAGAACTCGAGCGAACAAAAGCGCAGATCAAGGGAGCAATGATGCTTGGCCTTGAGAACATGTCCGGTCGTATGATGCGCCTCGGGAGCGGAGAGCTACACTTTGAATCCTTCGTCCCGCTGGATACAGTGTTACGAAGGGTTGAGGCGGTGACCTCGGAAAAGATCCAGCGTGTTGCGAACGATCTGCTTGTGGAAAAGAATTTTTCGACGGTTTTTGTCAGACCCGCATGAAGGAATGACGACGACCTTTCGGCGTTCCGGAACTCACGCACGTACGATTCCTTACCGATGATCACACGATCTGATCTCAACCAGAGGTTGCTTGACGCAGAATACGCTGTTCGCGGACCAATCGTGCTTCGCGCCCAACAGCTGGAGGAGCAGGGAAGGAAGATTATTTATTGTAACATCGGGAATCCGCAGGCTGTGAAACAACGCCCTCTCAGCTTTCCCCGGCAACTCCTGTCGCTCCTTGAATATCCGACCCTGCTCGAAGAACCCGAAGCAGCGGCTCTTTACCCGGGAGACATCATTTCCCGTGCCCGATCCATTTTGCGGAAGTATCCGGAAGGGACCGGCGCCTATTCTCAGAGCGTGGGGATTCCATTTGTCCGGGAAGCCGTTGCCCAGTTTATCGCAAAGCGTGATGGGATACTGGCACGGAAGGAAAATATCATCCTCACCGATGGCGCGAGCAAAGGGGTTCATGCTGTGATTCAGGCGCTCCTGAAAGGGGAGAACGACGGGTTCATGATTCCAATCCCTCAGTATCCCCTGTACAGCGCAACATTGACCCTTCTTGGGGGCGAGCAGATCGGTTACTATCTCGATGAGGCTGAAAAGTGGCAGCTTCGGGAAGATCTTCTGACAGAAGCGCACAGGGCAGCACTGTCACGCGGAGTCCATCCTGTTTGCATCGTTGTGATCAATCCGGGGAATCCAACGGGCGGGGTTCTCACCAACGAAAACATCCGCATGATCATCCGCTTTGCCAAGCTGCATGGACTATCGATCCTTGCGGACGAAGTCTATCAGGAAAACATCTACGACCCGTCCGCACAATTCTTCTCGTTTGCAAGGGTCATGCACGAAATGAAAGAGCATGATATTTCCTTGTTCAGTGTGCACTCGGTGTCTAAGGGATTTTTTGGTGAATGCGGACACAGAGGAGGCTATCTTGAATGCAGAAATGTTCCGGACGATGTGATGGCGCAGTTCGTCAAGCTGCAATCCATCAGCCTGTGCTCAAATCTTCCCGGCCAGTTCTCAACCTATGCAATGGTTGCTCCTCCTGAACCAGGCGATGAAAGCTATCCTCAGTACAAAATGGAAAAGGAAGAGATCCTCGGATCGCTGAAACGAAAAGCAGAGCTTCTCGGAAATGGCATCAACGGAATTGAGGGGCTTTCGGTTCAGATCCCGCAGGGAGCGATGTATGCGTTTGTGCGCCTTGAACTCCCACCCGAGCCGGGGGCAATGGACACAGATCGGCACCATCAACGGGAATTTGATTACTGCATTGCGCTTCTTGAGCAAACCGGAATCTGTGTCGTCCCGGGTGCAGGCTTCGGCCAGCCCCCCGGAACATTGCATTTCCGGACGACATTTCTTCCCCCTGAGGAAGAGATGGCTGCGTTAGTTGAGAAGCTTCGCGAGTTTCACCTGCAATACACACAGACAGTACAACCGGTCCATTGAGTCGGAATCGTTCATGCCAAAAATTACTATAGACAACGCGCAGATCGAAGCAGATGCTTCGATGACCATCATTGAGGCAGCACGATCACATGGAATCAAGATCCCACACTTTTGCTGGCATCCCAAACTTTCGGTCGCGGGCAATTGTCGGATTTGTCTCGTTGAGGTGGAGAAGCTCCCGAAGCTCGTGATCGCCTGTGCCACACAGGTGAACGAAGGGATGGTGATTCGCACCGAAAGCGACAAGGTGTTGAATGCCAGGGAAGCTGTGATGGAATTCCTTTTGATCAACCATCCCCTGGATTGCCCTATCTGCGATGAAGCGGGTGAGTG
Source organism: Bacteroidota bacterium (assembly GCA_036769325.1). Lineage (GTDB taxonomy): Bacteria > Bacteroidota > Ignavibacteria > UBA10030 > UBA6906 > DAIPLH01. The sequence goes on along the minus strand of DAIPLH010000124.1, from coordinate 5,188 downwards.
CAAGCTGCAGGACTATGCCTACAAGCACAGCATCGGCTATAGCAGGTTTGATGAGAACAAGGTCCACAAGCCAAAACGCGTTGAACTCGGCCCGAACGTCATGCTCGATGTGGAGCGGTGCATCATGTGCTCGCGATGCGTCAGGTTCTGCGATGAGATTGCGGGCCAACCGCAGCTGACATTCACGAACCGGGGAGACCATGTTGTCCTGACGACGTTTCCTGGTGAACAGCTGGACAATCCATATTCAATGAACACGATCGATATCTGTCCGGTCGGCGCCCTGACAAGCCGGGATTTTCGCTTCAAGGCCCGCGTCTGGGAAATGTCTGCCACGGAAACAGTATGTCCGGGTTGCTCCCGCGGTTGCAACATGCAGAGCTGGGTGCGGAACAACGAAATCCTGCGCAACACACCCCGGCAAAACCCCGATGTGAACAGCTACTGGATGTGCGACTACGGACGGTTGAATACCTTTAAGGACGTCAACAGTAAGAGCCGCATCCGCGCACCATTAATGAAAAAGGGGGAAGAAGTAGCAGAGGTCGGCTGGGATGAGGCAATTGCAGCGGCAGCGTCGGGTCTGAAGTCATTCAGAAAGTCGGAAATCGCTGCAATAGGCTCCGCCTCGGCGACGAATGAAGAGAACTACCTGTTCCGCAGGTTTGCCGTTGAAGTACTGGGCACAAAGAATATCGATTTCATTCGTCGCCAATCACCGGAACTTGAGGATGACATCCTGATCCGTGGCGACAGAACTCCAAACAGCCGGGGTGCTGAGGAGCTTGGCATCGCGCCTCGTGAAGGAGGGCTGAACCTGGCAGGAATCGTACGCGGAATTGAAGAGGGGAGTATCAAGGCACTTTACTCGCTGGATGCAGACCTTGCCTCGGGGATTCCCTCCGCCATCCTTTCGAAACTCGAACTCCTGGTGCTTCATGCCTTCGTCGAAAACGAATCATCAAGGCTCGCGGATATTGTGTTTCCCAGCGCGACCTATGCTGAGAAAAACGGGACCTTCACCAATTTTCAGGGGAGAGTCCAGCGGATCAGGCCCTCGGTCGCCGTCCTCGAAGTGGATCGTTCCCTGGATGGTTTTGCGATGAGCCGGCTCGACCGTTTTGGAACTCAGTTTGACCGCTGGGCAAGGGGAACAAAGAGGGATGCACGAACTGCCTGGAAAGTGATCGCGGCCCTCGCAGGGTTGATGGGGACGAAATACAAATTCAACACGGCCGAAGATGTTTTTAGCGACCTGACCCAGCACGTCAGATCATTCAAAGGACTGACATACAGGAAACTCGGCAATAAGGGAGCTCCTCTCGCCCCTGTCAGTGAAGCTGTGAGTGCCGGAGGGAGATGAAATGGAGTTCCTCGTTATCTCCATCATCAAAATTCTCCTGATCCTGTTTGTGATACTCACAGTTGTCGCAAATCTTGTGTATGTCGAACGCAAGGTCAGCGCTGCAATCCAGAACAGAATCGGACCAAACCGGGTCGGCCCATGGGGCCTGCTCCAATCGCCGGCTGATGTGCTCAAACTGTTCATCAAGGAGGACATCGTCCCGACCAAGGCGAATCCGTTCATCCATTCGCTTGCACCGGTCATTTCCATTTCCGTTGCCCTTGTGACCTTTGCGGTGGTCCCGTTTGGAGATTTGATCACCCTCTTCGGCTACGATGTGAAGCTCATGATTGCCGACGTGAATATCGGGATTCTGTATGTCCTTGCCCTGACCTCACTCGGCGTGTATGGCGTAACCCTGAGCGGATGGTCCTCGAACAACAAGTATTCGCTGTTGGGCGGACTCCGATCGGCTGCCCAGCTCATCAGCTATGAACTCTCGATGGGGCTCTCGATCATTGGTGTCGTCATGATAGCCGGATCACTTGAGCTTGACCGGATTGTTGAAATGCAGAGCGGTTTTGCGTGGAATGCTTTCCTTACTCCCATCGGGTTCATTACATTTGTTGTTTCGTCATTTGCAGAAACGAACAGGCTCCCCTTCGACCTTCCGGAAGCCGAACCAGAGTTGGTCGGAGGATATCACACGGAATACAGCGGAATGAAATTCGGCACATTCTTCCTTGCAGAGTACGCGAACATGATTACATCGAGTGCTCTGATTGTTACGCTCTTCCTTGGCGGATGGCAATTACCGTTCCTGGAGAATCTTGGTCTGTCGCCCTTTCTGACGGCTGTGGTCCAGGTGATGACGTTCATCGCAAAAGTCAGCTGTGTGCTGTTTTTCTTCATCTGGATTCGATGGACACTCCCGAGGTTCCGATATGACCAGCTCATGAATCTCGGATGGAAGGTTATGCTTCCGCTCGCGCTGCTGAACGTGGTCCTCACGGGCGGCATTCTTCTTACAGGAATCTTCTAATGCAAAACACAACGGAAACAAAGAATTCGGACGGCATGCCCAGGAACGGAAAACAGAGAGTCCAGATCCGGCAGAAAAATCTCAGCCTCCTGCAGCGGACATTTATTCCCGAGATCCTGAAAGGAATGCTCCTGACATTGAAGCAGATGTTCAGACCGAAATTCACCAGACAGTATCCTGAGGAGAAGTGGACTCCGCCTTCGTCCTATCGGGGGCGACCGGTCCTTGTAGAGGAGGCGGGCGTTGAACGATGTGTTGCATGCGGTCTTTGCGCCCGTGTGTGCCCGGCACTTGCCATTGAGGTTCAGGCGTCAGAGACAGAGCTTGAGAAGGAACGTTACCCGGAACGCTTTGAGATCAACATGCTTCGGTGCATCTTTTGCGGGTTCTGTGAGGAGGCCTGCCCCGAGGAAGCAATCGTCATGAGTGATGAGTACGAGCTTGTGTTCACGAATCCTGAGAGTGCGATTTTCGGCAAGGAAAAACTGCTGATGACAACGGAACGACTGAAGAAGAGATTGGACTTCCTCCGGCAGGCACGATAGACTGCAAACATCCGGCATTGTTCTGAGGCGCCCTCCATAACAGGAGGGCGTCCGTGTTTCTGGAAATCCACCCCAAAAATGATTACAATGCAGTATTATTGGCAGGGAAATCGCGATTCGCAAGGGAATGAGTGCCAATCCTTGCCCTGCCTTCCCAACAAGGAGGGATTCACAACAGAACCATTTGCTGCGTGTCTGAACCTGGGGTCCAGGCGCGGAGTGATGGATTGTAACCCATGAGTCCAATCTACCTTGAAACATTCGGCATTCTTCTGCTGATCCTCCTTGTTGGCTTCTTCTCTGCCGCCGAGGTCGCCGTCCTTTCCACCAGGAAGAGCCGGATCAAGGAGCTGGCTGAGGGGGGGAAGAAGAATGCCGCAATCGTCCTCGGCTTTCAGTCGAACCCCGAACAGTTTCTCGCCACAATCCATGTCGGCATCGTGTTTTCCATGATCCTCGCCTCCGGCCTGGGAGGGATCCTTGGCGTTCAACACCTGAGGCCTGCTCTTGAATTAAGCGAAACTCAATGGATCCGCGAAGGAAGTGCCTGGATTGCCCTCGGCATCATCGTGATCTCCATCGGTTCGGTTGTGGTTGTCTTCGGAGAACTCGTGCCGAAGTCTCTTGCACTCCGTTTTGCAGAACCGGTTTCCCTTGCTGTTGCACGGCCAATCAGGCTTTTCTCCACCGTGTTTCGCCTGCCCGTGAAGATCTTCACATTCGGGAGCAACCTCTTTCTTGGCCTCTTCCAGGATTCAACAACATTTACTGAGTCGAGAATCTCTCAGGAAGAGTTCAAGTTGATGCTGGAGGAAGGAACACGGTCCGGCGTGATCGACAAGACCGGACATGAGCTGATCAAGAGCATTTTCGAGTTCACGGACACCACCGCAAAGGAAGTCATGATCCCCCGGCCGGACGTGGTTGCTCTGGACCTTACGACCCCGCGCGAAGAACTTCTCCATATGGCTATCGAAGAGGGGTATTCGAGGATGCCTGTCTACCGGGAAACCATCGACAACGTTGTCGGAATTGTCTACACAAAGGACCTCCTCGGCATGCTTGAGCACAAGAATGTCATCATTATGGAGGATGTCATCCGGCCGGCCTATCTTGTGCCGGAAACCATCAAGATCAGCCAGCTCATGAGGGAGTTGCAGAAGCGAAAACTCCATATGGCGATTGTTATGGATGAATTCGGGGGAACTGAGGGACTTGTCACGATGGAAGATATCCTCGAAGAAATTGTCGGGGAGATTCATGATGAGTATGACGAGGAATTGCGCGATGTTGAGCCGTCAGCCGACGGTTCATTTCTTGTTAATGGAAGGATGAGTGTCCGCGCTTTCAACGAACGGTTTTCCGGTTCATTGCCAGAGGAAGGCGAGTATGAGACGCTCAGTGGTTTCCTTCAAAAGGCTTTCGGCCGGATTCCTGATATTAACGACGAAGTAAAATACAATGGCCTTCGATTCTCCGTGATCAAAAAGAGCCACAGGCGGATACGGATCGTGAGGGTGCAGAATCTGGTCGACCCAGCAGAGAGGGAAAAATTAGCAAAGCAAGAGCGAACCTGATAGACCGCTTCCTCCTGTGAAACCCCACAAACGCTATGTCCTCGCTTCATTGCTTGAAGGTTCGGAAGCTCTTGGGCAGTTAGGAGGGGCAGACGATCTGGAAGAGGACATTGCAACCTGCCCGCTTCAGACAATCGATTCAGCGTTCCGGCAATATCTGCCACTCGAGGGACGAATCCTGGAGGCCGGCGCGGGAAGGGGTCGGTGGGTGTTCCACCTGCGGCGCCTCGGATATGACATTCAGGGCATCGAGCTTGCCGGATCGGAAGTGCGCTTTGCGAAAACATTCGACCCGTCTGCTCCTTTGATTGTTGGCAATGTCCTCAAAACCTCTTTTCCCGACCATTCATTCGCAGCTATCATTTCTCTCGGAGTTCTTGAGCATTTTGAAGAGGGGCCTCAGGAAGCGCTTGGTGAGGTGCGACGACTTCTTGCACGTGATGGAACATTCCTCGTCACAGTGCCGACACGCAACCTGCTTCGTTTCCTGCTGATCGATCGGATGAAACACCTCCAGATATTTGTCAGACGTATGCTCGGACGCCGTTTGGCGTTCGAGGAATATCGCTATACACGAAAGCAGTTCACCGCCATCCTCCTCGATGCAGGGTTCACCGTTGTTGAAATGGTTCCGGACGACTTCTGACCCCCTAAGACTATGGGTCTCTATACGGATTCG
>DAIPLH010000484.1:0-2243 GCA_036769325.1 Bacteroidota bacterium | reverse complement strand
CTCCTGAGAGAATCAACACTCTGATTCTGCTCTTAATGACCCGGGCGAAGAAGTCCTGACGGTTATTCCGCCCTGTTCGTTCACCCTGAAGCTGTCCAAGGCGGACCGATAACCGTGACACGCCATCACCATGTGGAGTGTAGTTGAGTCTGACGGTGTAATCCCGCACTCCATCCTGAAGCCGGATCTGTTGCTGGCTTACGCTGCGTCCTTCATCATCGAGGAACACCGTGGCGGTCTGCCCGGAAAAGCCTGAACCTCTGATCGTTACGTCCACCGGCGTCTCGGTGTTTTCATAGACGATCTCGTTTGCGTTGATTTTTGTGATGCCGATGTCGCGCGGGTGTGTAGAATCACCGATGCCGACGGAAAAGATCGGGATGCCAAGGCGTCCGGCGGCGTAGATGGGGTTCTCTCCGCTGTTCGAAGATCCGTCCGACAAGAGTATTGCCGCCTGAATGTTGTGATCGTCCTTCTGGTTTCTGAGTCCGCTCAGGGCGGCGGAGAGATTTGTGGACTCTTCGTCGAACGCTATGGAATCATGGACCGTGGGGCTTCCCGAATGCAGGGTTGAACCGAACAGATAGTACCGGATCCTTCCTCCCGAAGGTACCGACATCCCTTCAATTGAGCGAAGTTCGTTGTGAGTCAGGGCTGCCCGACGCGTGTCACCTTCTGTGAGTGACATGCTTTGAGAATTGTCGACCAGGACAGCGAGTGTGGGAGGCAGGTCGTTCGTGTTAACGACCCGCACAAGAGGTTCGAGGAGGAGCAGGCCGCAAAAGAAGAGTGCTGCTCCCCGAAGAGAGCCGAGAGCCACACGCCTTAGAACGGAAACCGGAGGAAGAGTCTCTCTGTAGTAGAAAAAAGCAAGAGCCGCTGAAACCAGAAGAAGCAGGATTCCCGTGATGCCTGCAGAAGAGAGGGAGAGTTCAATCTTCGGCATCAATCGTTCACGTCGCCTCGCGCACGAGGCGTTCAACGATATCGATGGTTGTGACACCATCGGCCTCGGCGTTAAAATTCGGGACGATCCTGTGCCGGAGTACCGGAGCGGCCATCAATCGGATGTCATCAATATCCGGTGTGGTGCGGCCAGTCAGCAACGCGCGGGTCTTCGCACCAAGCACAAGAAACTGCGATGCACGCGGTCCCGCACCCCAGCTGAGCCAATCCTTCACAAACTTTGGCGATGAGTCAAGCTTTGGTCTTGTTGAGGTCGAAAGACGCACCGCAAACTCCACGACATTGTCTGCAACCGGCACCTTTCGCACGAGTTCCTGAAACGCGAGGATATCCTCACCGCTCATTGTATGACTCAATGAAGGAGAGAGCTGACTTGTTGTAGCCTTCACAATGGCAGCCTCTTCCGCATGCGTCGGATAGTCAAGCCACAGATTGAACATGAACCTGTCGAGCTGGGCTTCGGGGAGAGGATAGGTCCCTTCCTGCTCGATGGGGTTCTGCGTCGCGAGAACGAAGAAGGGTTCCTTGAGTGTGTGGGTCACACCGCCTGCTGTCACCCTGTGTTCCTGCATTGCCTCAAGGAGGGCCGCCTGAGTTTTTGGGGGAGTGCGATTGATCTCATCGGCCAGGACAATGTTCGCGAAGATCGGACCGTGAACAAACTTGAACGACTTCGACCTCGTGTCGGCATTCTCTTCAATGACCTCAGTTCCAGTGATGTCTCCCGGCATGAGATCCGGCGTGAACTGGATGCGCTTGAACGTGAGATCAAGCACTTCGGCAAGAGTCCTGATGAGCAATGTTTTTGCAAGCCCCGGAACTCCCACAAGAAGACAGTGACCTTTGGAAAGGAGTGAGATCAGCAGCTGCTCAACGATGTTCTCCTGTCCAATAATTACCTTGGCAATCTCCTTTCGGAGAGCGTTATAGGATTCCTGGAGAGCCTTCGAGGCTTCAATATCATTCATCGGTTGCTTTTTCAACATCAACTCCGGGTGATTAAAGAATAGTCTCCCTCTCGCTTCATCCCCTTACACTGAGGGACCCCTGTGCACCGGGGCGCGTAACGGTCACACCTATAGCCGGGACTCCCAGTAGATACTCGAGCGCAGCTCCTGGAGCCACGCAGTGTATTCCTGTGTCCGTTTCAGATTCAAGGCGAGCGTCTCGATCCTGTCATAGTCTTCCTCAAGAGACGGGAGATGCTCGGGAACCCGGCTCTTCATGAGGACAATATGGTACCCGTCGAATCCGGGCACAGTGAGCCTTGTCGCCGA
>DAIPLH010000123.1:0-7938 GCA_036769325.1 Bacteroidota bacterium | reverse complement strand
TAGGCATCCTGAACCCACTAAACGCAGAGATGAACACACTCAGGACAAGCCTGGTCCCGGGACTTTTGGGCACAGTTGCAAGAAATATCAGGCATGGAAACCCTGACCTGAGAATATTCGAGATTGGCCATGTCTTTGAGAAGGGGGGGGCAGCCCGTCAAGGCCTGGTGGAGGACTTCCTTGAAGTGGAAAACCTGGCTCTGTGTCTTACTGGCCTTTCAGCACCGCGTCATTGGAGCACGGATGAGCGGACGATCGACCTCTATGACCTGAAAGGCGTCCTGGAGTCTCTTCTGGGCCGCATGTCTCTTGACAAACGTCGGTTTATTTCTTATCGTACCAGCGATTCTTTAGTTGAAGACCTGATAGCCATTGAAATCAATGGAAGTAAGGCGGGATACCTTGGACGCGTTCGTGCCGAACTTCTGAAGTCTTTTGGAATTGAGCAGGAGGTGGTTGTCGCGGAATTGAACCTCAGTTCTCTTGGTCCGACACCCCGTGCACAATACCAGCCAATTCCACGATACCCCAGGGTCAGAAGGGATGTTGCTTTTGTCGTGGATCAGGAGACCCTGGCTGGACAAATTAAAGAAGTCCTCATCTCTGCTTCCACAGGTCTCCTGAAGACTGTGGACATTTTCGATCTGTATGAAGGAGAGCAGCTTACGCAGGGGAGAAAGAGCGTTGCGTTTTCTCTTGAGATTGTCCCGCGCGAGAGGACTTTGACCGACAGCGAGATTGAGGATGAAGTCAGGCGGGCGGTTGATGCGGTGACAAAAGAATTCGGGGCACAATTAAGGACTATTCCCGGCTCATGACGATGATTCACCATGCCTGAAGACCTTGGAAGAACGGATTAGTCATATCGACCCGGAACCAACAACAACTGATGAAGAAAGGCTTGAAGAGCTTTTTCACGGTTTGTGGGAAAGGGTAAAGCGGGCAGGCGACCTTATTTCGGAACTCCGTGCCGAAAAAGAAAGTCTTCGGAGTCGGATGGAACAAACGGAAACGGAATTCCAGAGTCTTATGAAAGACCTGACGAATGCGAAGAAGGAGTTATTGGAACGAAATGCGACAATAAAGGATTTGCAGCAACGGGTGGCTAGAGGTGATGGGAATATGCTTAGCAACGGGGAGAAGGAAGCTTTAGCTGCAAAGGCAAGAGAACTACTGGCGCGAATCGAGGGGTATTTGTGAGATTTCTCGCCGGTTCTCTGAGGCGGACGAAGAACCCAGTTTGAATATCAACTTTTCAAGGAAGATGGAAAAAGAGAGAAAGAGCATAAGGGTAAAGATTTTCGGGTCAGAGTATCCATTGCGGGGGGAGAGTGAAGAGTTTACACGCAAGGTCGCGTCGCACGTGGATGAGATGATCAACACCATTCACAACAAGATCCCGGAACAGCCCACCCTTACGGTCGCAGTGCTCTCTGCCCTGAATGTCGCAGAGGACCTCTTCAAAGAGCGGGAGCAGGGCACCATCGTGAAACAGAGGGTAGAAGCTGAGATAACAAGGATGTCAGCTTACCTCGATAACTGCCTTACAAAAAGTTGAATCTCCGGTCCTTTTAAGGACCATCGTTCTTTTCCAATTGGGTTCCCCAGCCCGGTGAGTTAGATCCGCACCGGCAACCGTCTCAAACACAAAATAAAGAACCAACACAAACGATTTGGGAGCTCGACTCATGAGCGTCTATTGCGAGCCGATCTCTTTGCGATGACACGCGGTACCACCGGGTCGAGCGAGAGAGAGACATGCAAGCAACGTTCAGGCGGGCACCCACCGTGTTCTGAGGGAGGTTCTTTATGATGAACCTTTGTTTCGGTTGCATTGTGCGGATTCTTTTTGCCCTGAATAAGAAATAACTACGAATTGAGGTGGAGGTAGAATGGAATCTGGTACTGTGATCATTCTTCTCCTTTTGGGAATCGCTGTTGCGTTCTTCCTCGGATGGCTGACAAACGCCAAAATTGGCCAGAACAAGGTAACGTCAGCCAGGGAGACGGCACAAAAAATCATTGCCGACTCACAGAAGGAAGCAGAAACAACCAAGAGAGAGAAACTACTTGAAGTAAAAGATGAATGGTATAATAAGAAAAGAGAGTTTGACACAGAGATTCAAAACAAACGGAGCAAGGTGCAGGCACAGGAAAAGGCCCTCGAGAGCCGGGAGAACAACATAGATCGTAAAGTTGAGCTCCTCAATCGGAAGGAGCGTGAACAGGCGGTCATCAGGAAAGAAATCGAAGAACGTGTTCAGCAGAGTACCGCTCGTCAGAATGACCTTGATGCTTTGATTATAGAAGAGAACGCCCGGCTTGAAAAGGTTTCAGGCCTTTCAAGGGAGGAGGCGAAGCGAATCCTGATGGAAAATATGGTCCGCGATGCCCGGACCGAAGCCGCCTTGATGGTCAAGGAGATCAAGGATACGGCCAGGGATGAAGCCAAGAGAGAAGCCCAGAAGCTCGTCATTCAGGCTATTCAGCGAACCGCGGCAGACCATTGCGTGGAAACCACGGTGAGCGTCCTGAACATTCAGAGCGATGAAATGAAGGGACGAATCATTGGCAGGGAAGGGCGCAATATCAGGGCATTCGAAGCTGCAACTGGAGTGGATGTCATAGTCGATGACACGCCCGAAGCTGTAATCCTGTCCGGTTTTGACCCATTCCGGCGCGAGGTCGCAAGGATTTCCCTCGAGCGTCTCATGGCAGACGGGAGGATCCACCCGGCGCGCATTGAGGAGGTCGTCCAGAAAGTAAGAACCGAGCTGGAAGAGGATCTTATCAAGACGGGGGAGAATACAATGATTGAAATCGGTTCCCCCGGAGGACACAAAGAGGTTCTGAGCCTTGTCGGAAGGATGAAATACCGTTCGAGCTACGGACAAAACATGTTACAACACAGCGTTGAAGTTGCATTCCTCACAGGACTCATGGCGTCCGAGCTCGGGTTGGAGTCTGCGCTGGCGAAAAGAGCCGGGTTGCTCCATGACATTGGAAAGTGTGTCGACAAATCCATTGAGGGTCCGCACGCGCTGCTTGGTGCCGAGGTTGCAAGAAAATGTGGGGAGCACTCAACGGTGATTAACGCGATCGGTTCTCATCATGACGACATCCCCATGGAGACTCCAATCTCGGCTCTAGTCCAGGCGGCGGATGCAATCAGCGGCGCACGTCCTGGCGCCCGACGGGAATCCGTTGAAGGGTATGTGAAGCGTCTTGAGAAATTGGAGACCATCGCTCAATCGTTTGAAGGGGTTGCCAAGACCTATGCAATTCAGGCGGGGCGCGAGATCAGAGTGGTCGTCGAGCAGGACCGCGTTGACGATAAAATGGCCGACCAGCTTGCGAATGAGATTGCGGCCAAGATCCAGCATGCAATGGAATACCCGGGGCAAATCAAGGTGACTGTCATTCGTGAATTCAGGTCGGTCGCGTACGCGAAGTAACACCGGGAGGAGAATCGCGGGAAGAGGATTGGTCGTCGGTGTAACCGGTGGAATCGGATCGGGCAAATCAACGGCCTGCCGGTTTTTTCGCCAGCATGGGCGGACCGTTCTTTCTGCCGACACCATAGCCAGAAGCCTCACCCAATCGGACCCGCGGATCCGGTCGGCAATTTCAAAATGGCTCGGCCCTGATATTTTTGACTCCCGTGGCCGGCTCGATCGGGGACGCCTCGCCTCCATCGTATTCCGGCATCCTCAAAAACTTCAAAAACTCAATTCGATTGTTCATCCCCCAGTCCTCAAGGACCTGCAGAAGAGGATCAGGGTCCTCCCTCCTCACAAGAGAAAGCCGTTTGTCGTCGTAGAGTCTGCTCTGATTTTCGAAGCGGGACTTGAAGACTGGTTTGACGTGGTCGTCCTCATCCACGCTCCTCTCGAAACCCGGGTCAAAAGATCTCTTATAAACTCCAATTTTTCCCGAGCCGAAATCCTCCGAAGGGCCAGGAACCAGATCAAGACCGCAAAGGCTAAGTTGAAGGCCGATATCTCGATCTCCAATAACGGCAAGCTCAGGGATCTGCAGGAAGCAATAAGATTTGTCGACCATTTCCTCTCAAAAATGACCAGAAAACCCACCAACACACCCTCCAAATAAAGCCTTTTATCAGATTTAGCGTTGCGGTTGATATTTAAACAGTTTGGCGACCTGTTCCCCGTAAGTCTTGACAATTGAAGGGGAGAACTGTATATTCAACCCAATTGTTTTGGGTAGTTCGTCACGCTGTAAGTCATATTCTTCAACCTATGGAGGATCCAAAATGCTAAAACGAGTTACTACCACTTTGCTGTTGGTGGCTTTTGTGGGAGGGACTGCGTTGGCAGATGCAAAACTCGGTGGTGTTGCCCGCCAGCTTTCGATGGGTGGTGGGGGATTTCGGGGAATCGCGGTGAACCCCTTCATTTGGGATGATCCGACCCAGATGTACCTCAACCCTGCTTATGGCAACAAGTATAAAGACTACATCTGGATGAACGCGGGTGGTGGCAGCCTGACAGGTACCACCTCAAGCAACGATGGCTATGGCTTGCAGAATGGCGGAGTGAACTTTTCGCTTGGCAGCAACCTTTCCGTTGGCACAATCCTGAGCCATGATCCAACCCTGACCAACACCGTTGCGGGTGCTCTTGCTATAGGTGGGGTTGGAATCAACAGCGGATTGACACTGGCTCCCGTCGAGGTACTTCAGTTCTTCGGGGCGTACGCACTGGGAAGCAACATGTCACTCGGTGTACGTCTGCTCTATGGATGGAGCAGCAACGACAATATAGTGGGTGGGACTGCCCCTGGAACGAATGAATATTCAGCCAGTGTCATTGGCCTTTCAGCTGGAATTTTGTATGACCTTGGAAGTGGAAGCGCTGTCGAAGGAGCCGTAGCATTTTCGAGCAGTTCGGCGGACGACATGGGAGGCCTGGTTACACCGCCTGTCAATGGCGAGGCGAGTGCAACAGAAATAGGTATCAGCCTACGAGGGAAACTTCGAATAAATAACAAGGTCAATTTCATCCCGGTTGTGGCGTTTGCCTCGGCCTCTGGAGACGGAAACAATGGCGGCACTGCTCCGACTACTGCAGATGTGTCAGGGACGTCTCTTGGCATTGGCGTAGGAGCGGATCTCCACGTCGGTGATTTCTATCTTGCAGGCGGTATTTCGTATGGGTCGACAAGTCTCGAGACAACGACCACGCCTTTTGGTGGAATGGGTACGGTCACAAAGAATACAACCTCTGGCTTCCCGGTGATTCAGATCGGTGGTGAGTGGATGTTCACCGATTGGCTGACTGGCCGGTTAGGCTATGTCCGATCCTTTACAACATTCTCGACAGAAACTACTCCCCCTGCCCCTGGAGCAACCACGGAAACGAACATGTTTACGGGCTGGAGTGTTGTCGGTGTTGGCTCATACAACCAGGACAACCTTGTGGTCTTCGGTCTCGCGGGCTCATTTGGCAATTTCGGGTTCGAGGCGACAGTGAGCGAATCAGCTCTCCGACGCGGGTTTGCGATTGTCGGATCGAGCGACAATCTGAACTCGTTCGGCTACCTTACCGCGAACTACAATTTCAACTGATCCGGAAAAGGCAGCGTTGTTGGATTCGTTCCAGTAGCACATTTTGCGTACAATACGGCGATCCCGGCTTCCGGGGTCGCCGTTTTTATTTTAAGAGATCTGAATGACCCACAGGTTTGATTTTCTCGTGATTGGAAGTGGCATCGCCGGGCTGACTTACGCCCTCCGTGTGTCAAAACATGGAACCGTCGCGATCATTACAAAAAAGGAACGGGCAGAGTCGAATACGAACTATGCTCAGGGTGGAGTCGCTGCGGTGGTTTCCTCCGCTGATTCGTTCGACCTTCATGTCAGTGACACACTGGCAACCGGGATGAGGTTGAGCAAAGAACCGGTTGTGCGGATCATGGTCGAAGAGGGCCCGGCGAGGATACAGGAGCTGGTCGACATCGGTACGCGGTTCACCAGGGGAACCGACGGGTTCGACCTGGCGAGGGAAGGGGGACATTCGGTCAACCGGATTGTTCACGCAAAGGACACGACCGGAAAGGAAATTGAGGTTGCACTCCTTGCTGCGGTAGCCGCGAATCCGAATATCAGGGTTTTCGAGAATCATGCGGCGATTGATCTGATCACCGGCCACCAGGCGCTTGACAGGAGCCAGGGAGCGACGAAGCAGGGGCAATGCTGGGGTGCGTACGCTCTCAATACAAAGAGCCCGAGGGTCGACCTTTTTCTTTCGAGAGTCGTCATGTTGTCAACAGGCGGCGTAGGACAGGTCTACCTTCATACGACAAATCCTCCCATTGCTACAGGGGACGGGGTTGCCATGGCGCACCGGGCGGGTGCACCGGTTGCGAACATGGAGTTCATTCAGTTCCACCCGACATCGCTTTTCAATTCCGGATCTCCATCGTTCTTGATTTCAGAAGCCGTTCGGGGATTCGGTGCGATACTGAAGTCACGGGATGGCGAAGAATTCATGAATCGGTACGACCCGAGAAAATCCCTTGCCCCGAGGGATGTCGTTGCCTACGCCATCGATACGGAGTTGAAGCGAACCGGCGCCGAGCATGTCTTTCTCGACATGAGACATCTCCCGGCTGAAGAAGTGAAGGCCCGGTTTCCAGCGATCCATGAGACCTGCCTCTCGCGTTTCAAGCTGGACATCACCAGGGAACTGATTCCCGTAGTTCCGGCAGCTCACTACTCGTGTGGTGGCGTCGTAACTGACGTCCACGGACGGACCAGCGTGAAGGGACTCTTTGCGGCCGGTGAGGTGAGCATGACCGGGGTTCATGGTGCAAACCGGCTGGCCAGCAATTCGCTTCTGGAGGCACTCGTCTTTTCAGCCCGTGCGGCCCTCGAATCTGTGAAATTCCTCGCGGGAGAGGCGGGAAGAATTCCGGAGATCAGGCCCTGGGACGATTCCGGAACATTGAACAGTGAGGAATGGATTCTCATCTCCCATGATCGCCGCGAGATTCAGCAGGTGATGTGGGACTATGTCGGCATCGTGCGTTCCAATCTACGTCTGGAACGTGCACACCGCCGCATTCGTCTGATGCGGGATGAAATCGAGGCGTTCTATAAGAAAACGAAGGTGGGAGAAGAACTTATCCAGCTAAGGAATATCGCGCTGTGTGCAGACCTCATCATTCGTTGCTCGATGCAACGAAAGGAGAGCAGGGGGCTTTTCAGAACAACCGACTATCCCGCGCAGGATGATGTGAATTTCGGCCGGGATACAATCTGTTGATTGATCATTGAACATCTCGTATATTTAGTCAAAGAAATGAAATCCTCCGTTCCGCAACAGTTTGTTCCTGACAAGCCCCACTGCAACTGCGCTCTTTTCGGCGTTTTTGGTCACAGCTCTGCAGCTCAACTCACCTATTTTGGCCTCCATGCCCAGCAACATCGCGGCCAGGAGGGATCAGGAATAGTCACGGGCGAGTTTGACGAGGCGTCCGGCCGGCACCGGTTCCATTCGCACAAAGGATTTGGACTGGTCAATGAGGTCTACAAGAATACCGAGGTTCTGACAAAAACCCTCAGGGGAAACATGGCGGTCGGCCATAATCGCTACTCGACCGCAGGATCTTCGGCGAACAAGTTGAACATCCAGCCCTTCACCGTCCTCTACCGAAACGGCAATCTTGCCGTTGCCCACAACGGGAACCTGACAAATTTCAAAGCAATACGGAAGAGGCTTCAGGATGAGGGGACGATTTTTCAAACTACTTCCGACACTGAAGTTATTCTCCATCTTGTTGCCCGAAGCAAAGAAACGGACCAGATCAATCAGATCAAGGATGCTCTGCGGCAGATAGAAGGGGCATTTTCGCTGATCATGCTGACCGACGACCGGATGATCGTTGCACGCGATCCGCACGGGTTCCGGCCCCTTG
>DAIPLH010000122.1:0-7938 GCA_036769325.1 Bacteroidota bacterium | reverse complement strand
ATATCGGAACTCGAGCAATGTATCCCGCGATGGGATGTTCGTGAAGCATTACAAAGAACTGCAGGCGACGGGGAAAACCATCATTTCTGAACTTGCCGGCACGTGCGAGGGCGATGTAGGTTTCAATGAACACCTCGGTATCGAAGGCTGGTCGGAATTCAGTAACGAAATGAATTACCACTGACTTGTCTGCATTCCAAAACTTGTGGGGAACACCCTTTTCGAACACAACACTCTCGCCGGGACCAAGGAACAGTTCTCTTCCGTCTACATTCACTCCCATCTTGCCTTCGAGAACTTCGTGCCTCTCAACCTGAGTCGGATGAACATGATAAACACGATTATATCCGTCAGCCAGGTGAAATGCCTCCATTTGTAACAATTCGTTGTTCGTGCTTTCTCTGGTATGGTGAAAAACCACCCTCTCCTTCGAGATTGGGTTCTCTATCACATCACCTTTCCTGGCCATAGACGGTCGTCCTTTCCCGTGACATGAGTTTCCTCAGCGCATTGACTTGAGATCACCGAATTCTCTCTTGACCTCAGAGCTCCTTCAACGAAGGAGAGTGGTTATGAGAGTCTGTTCCATGAAATCCTAAAACATGATGGCAGTCCATCTGCTTGGGCCCTGGTAGTCACGAGGCCACAAAAGGGTCACCGCGCCCCCCTCTATGGCGGCGCCAACCGTACCGTTTCAAATGAAACGCAACCTGTGTCTGAGGTATTTTGTTTTTCCGTCTCCAAACTCCACTTTTACTCCAATTTCAAATGTTCCCCAACCTGTTGCCTTCAGCGCGAATCCCTTTCCAGGTTCAAATTCTCGTTTCGTCACACGCCGAATTGGATCTGCAAACGTTGGGTGCAGTGTATAATCAACATGACGTATTTCATTCAAAACATGGTCACTTGCTGAAACGAAAACAGTCCATTCCCATTTACCATGGCCTAGATACTTTGAGGTATTTCCAGCGGACAAAGCGTCGATTTTCAGGCTATCCACTCTACCGGTAACACCAGCTCTATGGAGAACCGAATCTCCGCGTGCCTTCAAACCCTCAGGGTGTCGGTTGGTTTTTGATAGATCAAGCCAATATTTGATTGTCTCTGAAGTTCCATCACTGAACAGGATCTCAGCATATATTGTGAATTCTCCCCATCCGTTTGAGGATAGTGGATAACCTTTTTCTCTGCCGCGTGTCACCTTGCGAATGGGATTTGGGAATGTTGGATGAAGCGTATAAACCACACCCTCGATCGTGGTAAGCGTAGTCGAATCCGTCTCAAGAAACACCGTCCAGTTAAAGCGTCCTCCCTCCGCTGAACTTGCTGTATTGTTGAGTCGAACACTTTGTCCAAGGCAAAGTTCTGCCAGAAAAACCGTCGATATCAGAAGGCTTCGACTCAAGGCGTCTTTTCCATCTCAAAAACGGGCATCAATGGCTGGGTTAGCTTTTCATGGGTCCATTCTGAGATTCCTGCCGAGTCAACAACTCGAATTCTGGTGATGTATTCTCCTCTGGGGAAATCTCTAATTGTGACGCTAACGCAATCGCCAAGAGGGGAAGCACCAGGGCGGATACTCTCCTTGCTGATCAGAATGTCATGTTCTTGTGGTGTTGAATAGAAAACCTCAAGACTGTTCAGAAATTCATCTCGCACCACTTGCATTCCTTTGAACTGTAACGTCGCAACTAGCGTGAATACTTTGCCTTCTTCCTGTTCCTGGGTTAGCCGTTCAATTTGCAACTGTGCCCTGGCAACATCCAGCTTTAACCGGTTTGTCGTCTCCTCAAATTCTTCGACATATACATATAGCCCAGGAAGCAACAGAAATATTCCAATCAATAGAATCAATACCATCATGTTGACATCTAGTATCAGTCCGAAGCCCTGAAAATGCTGTTTGTGGTTAACAATGGATTTTAGCACAGGCACAAACGGTGATACGAAGCTCACGAAGATTATTAGGATGCCTAACACGAGTAGGATCCAGACAAGAATAGCAATATCCATTTGATCATGAGCCTTTCTGCTTGATTGCACTCACTAGCTGACAGGCCGGCAAGGGTGAGCGGGAGGGCTGATAGGGCCCAAATGTTGCTTCTTCACAAAGTACAATCAAGGCCTAAGTTCGAGACAGAGTTGAGATGAGAAGCCAACGGCAGGTATGGTAGAGAATCTTTGAGCAGAACAGAATGGAAATGGAATCTTTGGCTCAAGGTTGCCGCAACCAGTTTCACCACTGTGCTGTCCTTTCTTGGACAGGAGGGAGAAGTAAGAACGAAGGGAATCAAGACCAGTCTAAAGAACCCGAGGTCTTCTGTCAATCACGCACATGCGACCTAGATTGAATCGAAGAGGCGAATAGTTTCACGGAATCGAATCGAAAGACTTGCCTCGAAGTCGGATCGATTGATGTCGCTTGAATGTACTAGAGAATTTTCCTGAGCACAATCACGTATTTACGTGTATTTTCGGGTATCGGTCCACCGTTGACGTGAGGTACCGCGACTAACGTCAGTCCCAAAGCGAGTGTTACGTCAGGGCCGAAAAGTTCGTTTGATACTGGTATCTCTGAAAAACAAACCATCCTGTGTACTCACTCGTATCCATCTGTAAGTGATCAATTTCCAGAAGGGCACCCAATGGATTGAGGAGAATCATTCCATGACAAGATAGTTGTCTCACGGAGGCTCGATAAAACATGAGATTCGA
Organism: Bacteroidota bacterium; assembly: GCA_036769325.1. Classification (GTDB taxonomy): domain Bacteria; phylum Bacteroidota; class Ignavibacteria; order UBA10030; family UBA6906; genus DAIPLH01. The sequence goes on along the minus strand of DAIPLH010000122.1, from coordinate 5,223 downwards.
ATGAAAGGACTCTGATAACTTCGTTGGAGGCAAAGCGAATGCCTCAAGATAAATCCACCCGGGCGAGTCCAGCGAGCGAGTTTGATGCCAACCCTTGTTAGGTCGAAAAGGAAAAAATGGCATGTCGACAAAGGATATGCTTTCCCGGATTATCGCTTAATGGTTAGTTCGATGGGATGCTTGAGAGGTTAGATGCAACAAGGAGAATAACGGTTGTGCCGATTTTGGTGGACAAAAAAGATATGCGTTTCTCTCTTGCTTTGATGGATCGAATTGGTTGCGTGGAACTTATGTCATTGTTAGGGTAATGTCAACACTTTCCCTGCGAATTTCCCAGTTTTCTTGCGAATTTTTCTCGATTCTCAATGCAGCCTTTTTCATTAATCACCTTCCTGGCCAACGTAAATCTTGGAAAATGGGCCACCAACGGCCGTAGAAGCCGGTTGTCCGAGAACTTGTCCGCCCATTGGTTGCTCAATGGGATTCCTCCCGCGAGGAACGCCATTTGGCAGAAGGGAAGTCCAGACTCTGTGCGGTTATTGACGCGAGTGACAAGGTAAGTCAAATACCATTGGGCGGTAGAAATGCCAAGGCGTTTTGTCACTGCCTGGCATAAGGGAGGGCTTGGTGAATGTTGGAACACCCAACAGCCAACAAAAGAAGTAAGGGAACCTTAATGGTGGACAGGTGAGGCAGGGATAAGGCTTGTCCGAGGGCTAACCTGAAGTAAAGGCCGCCTCCTGCTGTTTCGGTGGGCATTTGACTGTGCCATACGAACAAAAGACACAGCAATCTCCATGCTTGGGTTTCAGAAGCGAATTGCACCGTTCACACGTGTAGAAATGTAAGCACGCATCAACCGGCATGACTTCGGTCTTTAGAAAGCCGCACCCAGGGCATGATATTGTGGATTCGAGGGTTGATCTCACTTATGTTTGGTCTCTTTCTCCTCATCGGAACAACACCCGGCCCCTTGTTCCGGATGCTCACACTCTTCCTGCTCGAACCCAAGCCCTGGCATGTTTCCCTTTCCCAGATATTTCTCACCAGCAGCAATAACTTCGCTTTCAATCCGATGGTACGTAGATTCATCAAGTTCGCTGAAGGACTTGAGAGATAGAAAACAGTCCTGAATGATTGTCTTGACTTCCTCGCGAAGGGCTTGTTTGTCCTCGTTCCGCTTGAATGACACGTGCGGACCAATACCGGAGAGAATCCGGTCAGCAATTACACCAGCCTCTTCAATGCTCAGTGCGTCAACTTCCGACCCTTTGTACCATTGTTCCTTTGAGCTGAAATTCTCAGCAAGGGTAATTTGTTCCTGTTTGCTCACTTGTTCGATGGATAGTTCATGTTGAGAGAATACCGACGCAACCACCTTCTGGCGAGATATCACACTGGCACCCTCATCCCAAACAACGGCCATGACTGTTCCCTTACGGTTCAACAAGGCTTCTTCCACCGCCGAGTCTTTCATCAGGTCAAGCATGATAAACTTAGCTCTACTTCCACAACCGATTTGTGGGGCAGCATTACAAACAAGCGGCACCTTGAAAAACCCGACGTTGCGCTCGACGTCAAGCTCGCGATTGTCGAGATCCCCGGCAGGTGAAGACATTGCAGTAAACCCAAAATATGGAAACACAATTGCACCTGCTGCAATGAATGTAGCACTCCACACGCCAACCTTGTTCCAGACACCACCATTTTCCACCTTGCATGTTCCATCCTCACATCTCAATTCTCGCTTTCGATATGCAAAGAAGTAAGCAATTCCGATCAGGATACATGTAAGCCCTATGAGATAGGGTCGGTATTCTTCGAGAATCGAAAGCCCCGCAATGCCTCCAACTCCTGCAAAGGCTAGCACGACCGGGCCGATGCAACATAACGAGGCAAGGATTGAGGCAATCACGCCGCCGACTGAAGTAAGGCTTGTCTTCCCCATAGCTCAGTTTTCTTTCATCTACAGTGATTGGCAACTCGGAGACCTAAAAGTGCCCGCCCGCCGCGGTCGGGCGGGGCCAAAACAAGTGGACAGGGGTGGAATCGAACCCCGCCAGGAGAAGGCGGGGCAGGCCGCCGACACACGGCTTTTCAGGCTGGGACTATGAAGAAAAATCGCTGAATCCGATTCCGTTTGCCCAAAGTCGATGGCCAACAGAGCGCCAAGGTGTTGGCTGACTGTTAGCAGGTGTGAGTTGTGGAAAGAATATAGGTTTGAGTTCTCGAATTGTCAAGACATTTTGAAATTGGGCAAAGGACGAACCTATTCTCTGATGACTACAGGAGTCCACGGCTCAAGTTTCACGTCGATGAGAGTCCAACAATCGACCGGGCCAGTTGCGTCCCGGCCTGGGGAGAACCTGAAAAACATGATTGTGTCCAGCGCCCGCTCAACCATGATTTCCCTGTCTACGGGAGTTCCCGATACCCTCACCGCCCGCGCACGCCGTGGGATTCCTTTGTCATCCACCCACACGCGGACTGTCACCGTGTGGGTGATCCCGGTTCGCTTTGCGTCGTGGTAGACTGATGATGAGTCCTTGACCACGCGGGGAGGAATGAGGGGTTGAAGGTGTTTCGGTGGTCCGCTCTCGTCGAGTGTAGGGGGAGCGTGCGGCTCCCCGTTGCCTGCGTTGATCAGAAGGAGGATCGAACTTTGGTCCTTTGATGCCATGGCACGGTCAAGCGCAGTCAGATTCATACGACGGGTGGTAAGGTCCTCATCGGTAAAATCAGCCGTTGCCCCATGGTCCAAGAGGAGACGAATAACTCCGGCTTGACCACGACTCGCTGCGTACATCAGAGCGGAAACCCCGGTCCTCCAGGGTCCGATCTTGTACCCACCGCTGATAGTTCGCATTGACCAGCGCGTTTGGGCGTCTGGATCGGCGCCGTGCTGAAGGAGAAGACGCACAACGTGGATATTTCCGTAGTGCGACGCAATCATCAGCGGAGTCCTTCCGAAAACATCAGGTTCATCGACGTCAACGCCAGCCTTCAGAAGATCCTCTGCAATTGAAGGATTATCAAAGTAGGCTGAAACAAACAGGCCTGATTCACGGCGCTCGTTTGTCTTGTTCGGATCGGTGCTCCCGTCATTCATGAGAATCCGGAACGCGGTGCTATCACCTCTCTCGACAGCCAGCATCAGCGGGGTCTTTCGATAGACATCATCCCTCGCAGAGCCATTTGCGCCCCTTTCGACCAACAGCTGCACGATCCTGTTGTCTCCGGACATGACGGCCATCATCAACGGGGTGATTCCTTCGTCATTGGAAGCGTTCACATCCGCCTCGAACTCAATAAGAAGCGCGGCAGCATCAAACATTCCCCTCTCCACAGCCCGCATCAGCAGCGTGGTTCCGTCGTCTTCCTCCTCATCCGGATCGAGACCGCCAAGCAGTCTTTGCCGCAGAGCGGAAGTGTCATTGAGAGCGGCGTCTGGAAGTTCCTTCAGCTGAGCCGGGGCCGTTGAGGGCAAGAAGAATACCGAGGCTAAAACAATGCCGATCACAAGAACGAGAAGGTGGTGGTATGTCATCTGAGCTCTTGCGAAATGATGGTTCTGATTCACTTCTCGGGAGATTTGCCGAACTTCACGCCGCTACCCGAAGGGCGCCTCGGCCTCTGGTTGGCAAGGGCTTCCGAGCAATCCATCACTTGATCAACAACATCCGCTTCGTTTCGACGAAGCCACCTGCCGTCATCCTCAGGATGTATATCCCTGACGAAACCCCAGCCCCCACGTCATTCGTCCCGTTCCACACCACCGACTTCTGTCCTGCAGACTGGAGGTCATCGACCAGCGTGGTCACAAGCTGTCCCAGCATATTGTAGACCTTGATCGTCACCTCAGAGCCCTGACTCAGATCGTAGCGGATGGTTGTTGAGGGGTTGAAGGGATCAGGATAATTCTGCAACAGTCTAAAAGCATCAGGAGTGGCTCCAGCGATTAAGGCACCTTCTTTCCTGAGTGAGGCCAGGGTATAAATCACACTCGCGCTGGCAATGATAGAGTCAGGATAAGTGCCCGCATTCACGACAAATTCGTAATCTCCATTCGGAGCGCTCTCCTTCAGAGTGCTTGTGCCTAACTTCGTGTACGACCGATGACCGCGGAGGATCCTTCCGGTCATGACTTTCTCTTCCTTACTCGAACCGTGCGGGTCAACAAGCTCCGTCCAAAGGTCAACCGCCTGAGAGGTATCCGTGGTGTTTGTCAGATCGATTGTGTACTCGAACGTTCCATCACCAGATTTTGGTGAAATCGTGAGATCCACTGAAACAGGTGATGTAAACCCGCTATATACGTAAGCACACCCGGAATTGTATCCGTTGTCATCGTCCGAAAAAGCTCCGATGAGTGCATAGTCACCGGAGAGGGAGACCGATCTTCCAAACCAATCATTCCTCGCCGCATCACTGGGTAGGAGTTTGATTTGCTCTACCCAGTTCGACCCATCGTAATGAAAGATGTACGCGGAACCTGAATCGTATCCATTGTCGTCATCCCCACGAGTTCCGATGAGTGCATAGTCGCCGGAAAAGGACACCCAATCTCCAAAATAGTCATCTGCTGCCCCATCTCCGGGAAGGAGTTTGGCCTGTTGTACCCAATTCGACCCATCGTAGTAAAAAATGTACGCGGAACCTGAATCGTGTCCACTGTCATCATCCCCCGTAGCCCCGACTAGTGCGTAGTCGCCGGAGAGGGAGACTGACTTTCCGAAATTGTCTCCACCATCTCCATCACTAGCGAAGAGCTTGCCTTGCTCTACCCAGTTCGACCCATCGTATTGAAACAAATACGAGGAACCGGATCCGAAAGCATTGTCGTCATCGAACGGAGAACTGATGAGTGCGTACTCGCCGGAGATGGAAACCGACCATCCAAAATAATCATCCTCTACCCCATCGCTCGGAAGGAGCTTGCTTTGTTCTACCCAATTCAACCCATCGTAATGAAAAATGTACGTGGAACCTGAATAGTCTCCATTGTCATCATCCCCCGTAGCCCCGATTAGTGCGTAATCGCCGGAAATGAGCACCTGACCCCCAAAATAATCATAATCGTCCCCATCACTAGGCAGGAGTTCAGCTTGTTCTACCCAGTTTGACCCATCGTAATGAAAGATGTATGCAGAGCCCGAATAGGGTCCATTGTCTCTGACTCCTTGAGCTCCAATCAGTGCGTAGTCGCCCGATATGGAAACAGAG
>DAIPLH010000483.1:0-2245 GCA_036769325.1 Bacteroidota bacterium | reverse complement strand
CAGGTTGAATTCCGATGAACTCACCCCCTTAGCTTGGATCAAACCATTTCCCCCTCCCTTACCAAGGGAGGGGGAACCTGAATCTCAATAGCCGGGGGAGAGTTCTATGAACAATCAAATCCCAAACTGACCCACTACCGCCCGGTGACTTGCATCTGAGCGCTCATTTCGGTAATTTTTCTCACCAAATTTCATTTGTTTCAGAAAGAAAGGGCTTTCGTAACGGCGCGTTGGTACGATAAAAGATAGATCCAAGTCAATACCGACGTGATCGAAATGAGAGACCTGATTACCTTGTTGCCGAGCATTACTGTTCACCACACAAGGAACAGTCATCGCCCGGCTTTTTTTATTATGAGACCACCCAATATCTCTCTGCTCTCTGCTCTCTGCTTGCTTTTCATAGGGCTCGCCCTCCTTTTTTCCGGTTGTGAACAGAAAGACGGAGGACCCATCGACATATCGGGAACTCCCCCCCTGCTCTCCAATGGAAACCTTACACCTGATACAGTCAATGTTGATACCCTTATTGCTTCAAATTCTCTTTATACAATCCAGGCCTCGGCCAGCGTCATGGCAACGGATGCGGAGGATGACATCACGGTGGTTGTTGCCCGGGTCCTGAGACGGAACTCATCAAGCACCCTCCTGGAAGTTCCGCTGTACGATGACGGCACAGGGGAAGACAGTCTTGCAAACGACAATCTGTTCTCCGGTAATATCGAATTTCAGATACCACGAGAAGAAGCAGGGGCATACCGAGTTGAGTTCCTGGCGAATGATGCGAACTCCTATTTGAGCAATTTGGTCGGTGCGACGCTGTTTGCAACCAGATCGAACTCTCCCCCCTACCTGGACAGCGCCAGCTTTATGGCTCCTGACACAGTCACAATTCCGATTGGTGGATCGATTCTGATTCCGATGAGTGTTGCAGTACAGGACTCGGATGGGATTGCAGACGTTCGATCCGTTTTTTTCCTAAGCCTGGATGGCGGCAATCCTACTTTCAGGTATCCTTTGAAGGATGACGGAGGCTCTGATCCTGACCCGCCAAGTGGCGATCCTGTGGCAGGCGACGGGGTCTTCTGGATACTTCTTCCCGCTTTCGATTCGCCGACGATCAGGGGGAGCTACCGGTTGTTGTTTCACGCAGAAGACACCTTCGGAGACACAAGTGCAACTCTTCTTCACGTACTTACAATCGAGTAGGTAATGCGACGCCTGATCCTGATTCCACTCATGATACTATCCCTCTCATTGCCAGCCCAGGACAATCTCCCTACGGCTCCGGGTCTCTCATCGTCATCAGGCATCATCTCTTCCCGTCCGCCCAGCAATTCTGTCTCTCATATTTCGGTATTGTCAGACACGATATGGACCGGAACAAGCAAAGGATTAGCAAGGCTGCTGAATGGCACCGATTCCTGGGAATCATTCCGCAATGAGCCAGAATTTGCCCGCCCGGGGATTTTCGCGGTTGCGGTCAAAACCGGGCTCGTCTGGACATCGACGGGGTTCACACAGGATGTCGATGACCAGAATATTCAGACCGGAAGCGGGTTTACATTCTCGACCGATCATGGGGCAACGTGGATTGCGCGTCCGCAAACGCTTGATGCACCGGACGACAGCCTCGTCACGTACGGAACAAACACCGTACGATTCCTGCCGGTGACCGTCGATGAGCAGAATGTGACGTTCGATGTCGCCCTCTCCGATTCTTTTGTCTGGATCACAAGCTGGTCCAGCGGTCTGCGCCGATCAGCCGATCTTGGGGAAACCTGGGAGCGTGTAGTCCTGCCGAACGATACTCTCGACACCATCGCACCTGACGATCCCCTCGGGTTCTACTACGTGGACCCGCGCCAATGGAACAATTTTCTCCTCTTCTCTGTTTTTGTGCAGGACGACACGACGATCTGGGCTGGTTCGGCGGGGGGAATCAACAAATCAAGCGATGGCGGACAGAGCTGGAGTAAGTTCACTACCATCAACCAGGCCTCTCCGATGCTTGGCAACTGGATCATTGCCATCGAAGGACAGCAGATCGACACAACCTATCGCATCTGGACCACAAACTGGCCCGCTGACCTTGAGCAGGGGGAGCAATACGGGGTGAGCTATTCGGATGATGGAGGACGGATATGGAAGAACTTTCTCCATGGAATTCGTGCTTACGATTTCGCTTTCAGGGATTCCATTGCCTACATCGCAACTAGTGAAGGATTGTACAGAACCGATGACG
>DAIPLH010000482.1:0-2249 GCA_036769325.1 Bacteroidota bacterium | reverse complement strand
GGGGCTTGTAGAGACTTCCGCCGTTCGCTAGGACCATCGCATACTGCGCCATCTGAACAGGCGTAACGCCAAGTTCTCCCTGTCCAATCGCGAGACTTGGCAGGAACCCTCTTGTCCATCCTGTTACGCCATAGCGCTTGTTCATCCATTCTGTTGTGGGAAGCAACCCCTGACTCTCTTCCGCGATGTCAATCCCGGTCACGCTACCGAAGCCCAGCATCGCGCCATACCTGGACCATGTGTCAAGACCGACCTTCATCATCAGCTGATAGAAGTAGACATTGCAGGAGCGCTGGATCGCTTCGACCATGTCTGTTGAGCCGTGGACGTGCAGATCCTTGAACACCTTGTTTCCAACGCGGAAGCCTCCGACGCAGTTAACCCGCCAGGATGGGCTGACGATCTTTTCTTCGAGGGCTGCAATTGCAAGGACCATCTTGAACGTGGAGCCGGGTGGATATCTTGTGAGTGTGGCCCTGTTGAAGAGTGGGCGAGCCTCATCCTTGTTGAGGCCGGACCAGATCTCAGGAGGAGTAACACCGCTGAACAAAGAAAGATCATAATCCGGCTTGCTCACGACCGCAAGAATCCCTCCGTCACGAGGATCAATTGCTACAACAGCGCCCCGATGTTCAGCCATGAGGGATTCCGCAACCGCCTGAAGGTTGAAATCCATCGACAGGTAGAGATCGTCGCCTTCAACGGCCGCGACGTCATGCCTTCGCGCCTCGAAGGGCCCAATCACCTGGCCGCGAACATTGACAAGGCTGAACTCCGCGCCTTTTTTCCCGCGGAGATTCTGCTCATAGCGCTGTTCCAGACCGGAAGACCCGACCACATCACCCTGCCGGTAGTAATCGCCAAGAGAAGTAATCTGATTCTTTGAAATCTCCTTCGTGTAGCCAAGAATATGGGAGGCAACTGCTCTGGTCGGATAGTAGCGTTTCGATTCGATCTGGTACGTAACCCCCGGAAGCTCAGCCCGCTTTTCCTCGATGGCCGAGAGCTCACGAAAATCGATGTCCCGTTCGATCTTCACCGGTGCAAACCTCGAATACTCTTCTCCTTCCTTCAATCGCTCACGGACAACGGAAGGGTCAAGCGACAGAATCCCGGCGAGCAGTTCCACATTGGCGCGATCGAATTCGAACGGCATGACTGTAAGGGTAAACGACGGACGGTTGTCCACTGCCAGCCGCCCGGATCTGTCAATCATGTATCCCCGTACCGGTTCAATGGAAATTGTTCTGATCGAATTCTCCTCGGATTTTTTTCCGTACTCATCCTGATAGATGAGCTGGAGCTGGTAGAGCCGACCGAGGAAGACAAGGAAAACAAGCACCACAATGGCCGAAAGGATACGGCGACGTGAGTAGATTGTGAAATCGTCAAAGATCGGCATCGTTCATCCCGAGTATCTGCGAGAGAAGAAAAACATCGGCAGCAGGCTGATCAACGCGCAATAGAGAGCCCCCGGTACTGCGTACAGAAAAACAGCGTCGCTGAAACTGATGTCCGTTCCCTGTAAGTAAATGAGAAAATAGATGATGTTGTGAATAAACGAAGCGCCCATCACAATAACACTGAACCGGTAGCTTCCGAGGGTCTGGAAAATTCTCCCTTCGCTTTCGCCATAGAAGAGCCCCGCAAGAAAGCCGGAGACTGACTTTGCGAGGGCGGACAGGCCGAGGACAGACGACTCCCCGCCAGTCAGATCGAGAACAAGACCAAGCACAAACCCTGCAATCGTTGCCGTCAATCGGCCTTCACGGACAGCAAGATACGTCACGAAAACAAGGATCAAATCGGGGACAATGTGTGCAAGGGCGAGGTGCGGTACAATGAGGAAATGAACAAGGAGCAGTGCAACTGCAACAGCCGGGTAGAAAAGGAACCGCCTGATCATTCCCTACTTCTCCGCATCCTGTTCAACCACGAGTTTCTCGATCTCCTCCGTTCGAAGGATGACAAACACCTCTTCAAGGCGGTAAAGGTCCGCAGCGGGAGCAATCTCAACCGTCTGAAAGAGATCCCCGGTTTCCTCGTAGGTCTTCGTCACATGGCCAATAGGCAATCCCGGAGGAAACAGGCTGCTGTACTCTGAGGTGACCACCCGGTCGCCGACAACGACGTCGAGCGTCTTTGCAACATTATAGAGATTCAGCGACGGACCACCGTCCCAACCGAGAATGCCGTCAACGCGACTCCGTTCTACTTTCGCGCTGGACCGCATCTCAATGTGGAACAGG
>DAIPLH010000121.1:0-7962 GCA_036769325.1 Bacteroidota bacterium | reverse complement strand
GTCCCGACAATTTCCCGTAGTCCTTGAACTTGCCTACATCAAAATAGACAGATCCGTTCGCCTCGTAGGCCAGACCCTTGCTCATAAGGTGCTCGATCAGGCTGATCTGCTCCGTAATGTGCCCGGAAGCCCTCGGCGAAATATCGGGGCGGAGTACTGACAGGGCATCCATGTCTTCAAAGTAACTTCGCGTATAAGCCTCAGCGACTTCCATCGGATGTTTTTGCTCGGCTTTGCTTTGCATCAGGATTCTGTCTTCGCCCTCATTGGTATCGCCGAGCAGGTGACCGACATCGGTGATGTTCTGAACATACAAAACCTTGTATCCAACGAACCGGAGATAGCGGACAATAACATCAAAAGAAACATAGCTCTTGGCGTGGCCCAGATGTGAATGACCATACACCGTCGGTCCGCACACATACATGCCGACGAAGCCTTCCTCCAGGGGATTGAAAACTTCCTTCTCCCTCTTCAAGGTGTTGTAGACGGTCAGCGCCATGGGTGTTCCTGCATGAGCCCTCTTTTCATGACTTTCGCATCAGTTCCCGCGCCCCTTTCAGGCCGGCTTCGGTAATCTTTTCGCCGCTGAGAAGTCGCGCAACCTCCTCGACGCATTCCTCCGCGCTCAGTTTTTTCAGGAACGTCGTTGTGCGGTTCCCGTCATCGTTCTTGTAGACCCCGAAGTGTGTGTCCGCAAGTCCGGCAATCTGGGGAAGGTGAGTGATGACAATGACCTGAATTGTTCCGGCAAGCTTCTTGAGGGAGTTCCCGACAGCCTGTGCGATGCGGCCACTGACTCCTGAATCAATTTCATCAAACACCACGACGGGAACGCGGTAGTGTCGGGCAATAACGCTTTTAAGCGCGAGCATGATCCTTGATATCTCTCCTCCTGAAGCGATCCGTGCGAGAGGGCGGGGTTCTTCTCCGACATTTGCTGAGACAAGAAATTCAGCCTGGTCGAACCCGTTTTCTGTAAGGAGCATCTTCTTGTCGTTCCAGAGCACGATGCCGGGATCAGCGGCCTTGCTGTTTTCCTCAGAGACCTCGTGCAGCTTGATGGAAACTGAGAATGATACATTTGGCATTCCAAGCGATTCCAGCGCGTGCATCACCTCCGGTTCGATCTTCCGCGCAATTGATGATCTTTTTTTTGAAAGCCGTTCCGCGAGAATGACGGACTTCGAACGTGAATCATCGATCTCTCCCTCCAATCGCATCAGCTCTTCGTCAACGTTTGTCGATGACCGGAGGGCCTCGGAAATCCTGGCCCGATGCTCGAGGACGCTTTCAACAGATCCTCCGAATTTCTTCTTGAGCAAACTCAGGCGGCCAAGGCGCTCCCGAACCTCATCGACTCTCCCCGGACTGAAATCCATCCGTGAGACATAGTCACGAAGGAAGCGGGCAAGTTCCTCAACGACAGCTTTCGCAGATTCGGTCTCTGACACACCTTCAGCAAATCTCTGATCAACCGTTGCCAGAAGCTGTAATTTCTCGTTCACAGTTGAGAAGAGGTCGAACATCGAACGGTCCCCGTCATAGAGCAGAGCCGAGAGTTCCTGGGCAGTTGAAAATACCTTCTCGGCATTATCCAGGATCCGTATCTCCGTCAGCAGTTGTTCCTCCTCGTCAGGGTCAGGATGAACATCATCAATTTCGCGCAATTGGAATTTGTAGAGGTCTTCTTTCTCTTTGAGCCCCCTTGCACGGTCGCGAAGCGTGTCATATCTCTGAACCAGTGTGCGAAGGGTGGTGAATGCCTCCTGATAAAGTGCCCTGTCTCCGTTCAGGCTTCCGAATGCATCGAGGAATTCGATATGGGTTGATGGACGAAGGAGCGATTGGTGCTCATGCTGACCGTGGAGATCAACGAGAAAGTCTCCGATGCTGGAAATGACCCCAAGTGGAACCGGGCTGTCATTCAGGAATGATCGACCCGGCGATTTCGTTGATATTTCCCTCCGGATGAGAAGCACTTCCGCCGGTTCCAGTCCGTGCTCTCTCAAAATCCCGGCGACACCCCGGTTTCCCCTTACTGAAAACGTTCCCTCGACAACTGCCTTCGTTGTGCCGGTACGAACAACCGACGGTGTTGACCGCTCACCGAGCAGCAGGCCGAGCGCATCAATGATGATCGATTTTCCTGCGCCCGTTTCACCGGTCAGGATGGTCAGCCCGTCGGTAAATTCAACGGAAAGCTCTTCGATCAGAGCATAATTCTGTATGGTCAGGGAGGTCAGCATTGGGGAAGGTTCGTGCAAATCTACCCAACTTGGGGATAACTTTCAATTTTAGACGCGCAGGTGGATGTGAATATCCCTCTACTTCGTGTCTTTGTGTCCTGGTGGTAAATAACTCTGTGGTGTCGCTACAGAATATCACCCGAACCGGATGAATACGGTTGAAGGAGAGGTATGTCAGCAATCATCCCGTGATAGTGGGCGTACCGCAGAAATTCCATCAGGCCTTCTTCTGCTTCGTTGGACAGTGCGTAGGAGCACTCATCCAGAAACTCGTTGACCCGGACAATTTGTCCTTCACCCCGAAGTTCAGCCGGAATATCTTCTTCAGCCACATCACGTGACAACGCTTCCCAATCCTGAGAGGTGAGCTCTGAGAGCGCATCGGCCGGAAACAGTCCCTCCCGGGCACAGAGGACGCCGTAGACATACGGAAGATCCACCATATCGCTCCAAATCTCGGCGATATCAATGGAGTGGGGATCCCTGGAAAGTTCCCGTAAACGGCTGTCACCTGTGAGAAGGACTGAATCTGTTTTTGCGAGGAGGGCCTGAAGCCGTCCGCCGGCGGAAGGGACAATCGGTGGAGCAGTTTCGAATTCTTCTGCGAGGACAATCCTGGCCAGGACTATTTCAGAAATATCGGCGGGGTTTGCAGCCATGGTGCCGATCTTGCGCAACCCTTCGCGGAAGTGCAGGGCGATTCCGAACCGCGCCGAGAGAGCAAAGCCAGGCAGGATCCGGTATTCCGAGCTTCCCCGCGCAAACTCGATGGGCGAGACAAAGGCCGCCTGAAGGTCCCGTTTCCTGAACAGTGTTGCAATTTCGACAACCGAGGACTCTTGAATCTCGAACGATCTTGTTCCTGCAAGCCATCGTTTCAATGGCAGGCAGGAAAGGGTCGAGGGTATACCAATTTTCGCTTTCATCACGGCACCAAAATGAAAGCCGGCCAACCAGCGACCGGCTTTTTCATTCTTGTTCCTCTCAACTGACTACTATTACTTGTTCGCCTCTTGCAGCTTCCTGATCATCTTTTGGACTGCCTTTTCGACAGCGATCCGGATTGGTCCGTCCTGCGCGGAACCCGTGCCATAATTGTTCACGTTGAAGTTCGCACCTTCAAAGGTAAACGTCGTGGTTGGGTTGCTGAGGAGATAGCCGCTTCCACTTGCATTACCAGCAGCATTGGTGGCCGTGATGCTCGTGAGGTTCACACCGTTGCCGCTTGAAGCAAGATAGAGGTTCTGCTCAATGTTTTCGGGGCTGACTCCGAACGCAATGCCAAATGATCCAAACATGCCGCCCCCTGTCGGAATAAAGGGATATGTCGCGTTCATGAGCGCTCCATTTGGATAGGAAACGAGGGCGAAGGCAATATCGAAATCTGAAGCCGAGCGCGCAACATAGCCAAATGCGTAGAACTGATCCGCCGATGACGTGGTTGTACGGATTCCACCAACACCCTGTCCGCTTGTTGCGTTATCCACGTACGCTCCGCTCGCGCTGAAATTGCCAACAGAGGAAGTCACTGAGAATGTCCCGGATCCGCCAAGACCTGTACCTCCGCCGCCACCTTCAGTCACGTTGATCGTGATTGTCACCATCGCTGTGGGAGAATCGTTGCTTGATGAAGCTGTGTCCGCAATGACGACCGACGTTGTTCCCACAGCAACAGGTGTAATAGTAAGCGTGTCGTTGTTGGCGCCGCTCAAGTCTGCTGTTGCAACGGCTGGATCGGGTGCAGTACTTATTGAGTAGGGGGGAGCTCCGCCTGTCAGAGCACCTACGGCAGGACCTCCGGTCGGGGACAGATTGGCGACATCATCTGGAAAAGCGGCTGACCCAATCCCCGTCGGGCCTGGATCTGTTGTCATCTCATCCTCACTGCAGCCGATTGAAGCGAGTGCCAGAAACAGGATAAGGTTCGCACCCAGAAGCAATCTTGCGAGATTTTTCATTAGTCCTCCTGATGTGAGTTTGTATACACTTTACCGACGTATGATCGTGATGTGTGGATTATATGAAATCTCTGGAATCTATGCACCGGTTTTTTGCCGGATCGCCTTCGTCGCCAGGGTCCGCAGATAGTAGAGTTTGGCGCGCCGGACGGCCCCTTTTTTCACCCTGACAATTTTTGCCAATCGCGGTGAGTGGAGGGGGAAAATGCGTTCGACACCGACGCCCTCGGAGATTTTTCGCACAGTGAATGTCGCATTCATGCCGGCCCCATGCCTGCCAATGACGACACCCTGAAACTGCTGAATCCTCTCCTTGTCGCCCTCTATAACCCGGACATGGACGTTCACGGTATCACCGGGACCAAACTCCGGAATATCACTTTTCATTTGAGTCGCTTCGACCAGCCGAACTTTGTTCATGGTAAGTTCTCCTTGTCCGATTATGGTTGTTCCAACAAATCTTTTCGTCGATCTTCTGTCCGCTTCTTCCTCTGCTCCTGTCGCCACCCGGCGATATCTCCATGGTTTCCGGAGAGGAGAACCTGAGGTACTTTCATCCCTCGAAACTCTGCAGGGCGCGTATACTGCGGCCCGTCCAGCAAGTTGTCCTGAAACGAATCCGTGAGGAGAGACTCACCGTCGCCGATCACGCCCGGAATCAATCGCGCAACTGCATCAATGACCACAAGGGCCGGGAGCTCACCGCCTGTCAACACATAATCTCCGATCGAAATTTCGCGGGTGATCAGTGTTTCACGTATCCGCTCGTCAATTCCCTTATAGTGTCCGCAGAGGAGGATCAGGTTTGCGCACAGCGACAGCTCATTTGCCATTCGCTGAGTAAACTGGTCCCCATCGGCGCTCAGGTACACGATATGATCATAAGTCCGTTCCGCCTGCAGCTTCTCGATACACGCAAACACCGGCTCAGGCTTGAGAATCATCCCAGCTCCACCGCCGAAAGGCGTATCGTCAATAGTCCTGTGACGGTCGACAGTGTAATCCCTGAGGTCGTGAATGACAATCTCAACCAGACCACGTTCCTGGCTCCTTTTGAGAATGCTTTCCCGCAGAGGCCCGGCCACCAGATCCGGAAAACCGGTCAATACATCGATCCGGATCATAGATTCTCCAACCCCTCAATCATTCTGACGACCATAATTCTTTCGGACAAATCAATCCGGAGTACAAACTCAGCAACCGCCGGGATCATCGTTTCCTTCCCTTCATGTTCCACAACGTACACGTCCTGGGCTGGCATCTTCAGAACCTCCTTCACCGTCCCGATCTCTGCTCCCTGTTCATCGACCACCCGGGCGCCAACAAGTTCATCAACAAAATAACTTCCGGGAGAAAGCGGAACCCGGTCGGTTTCACTGACGAAGAGAAAAGACCCGATCAATTCTTCTGCATCGTTCCGGGAATTCACGTCC
Source organism: Bacteroidota bacterium (assembly GCA_036769325.1). Classification (GTDB taxonomy): domain Bacteria; phylum Bacteroidota; class Ignavibacteria; order UBA10030; family UBA6906; genus DAIPLH01. Next base: position 2,322 of record DAIPLH010000121.1, on the reverse strand, counting down.
CCCAGCGAAACACGGATCCCTTTTTCTCTCACATCCATTGTTGTGATCGACCGTTTGAACGCCTTCGTTTCGGTCCGCCCCACCAGCACATGCTTGAGTGAAGAGAATCGGGAAGGAACAGAAGTCAGGGGCTCAACGATCATTTCACCCCGGATGCCAAACGCCTTCACCACCCTGCCAATGGCATAGAGGGACCCACCCATTGAAACGCCGGCCCGAATCAGGCTGTTGCTTCGGCAGGAGGCGTTGCAGGGGCTGCTTCAGTTCCGGCTTCCGTTGCCGGTTGGGCAGCCTGCTTCTTTTTTGCAAGGCGGCGGGTTTTCTTTTCTGCCTCCCTCTCCTTCTTCGCATCCTGAAGCATCTGCCATTTCTCAAGCTCCCGTGCAATGGTAGCCTCGTCGGCCCCCTTCTTCTTAAGGGACCACTTCATCCAGGCACCATTCTTCCGTAGCAGGCTGCGAACGGTATCTGTTGGAAGTGCGCCGTGCCGCAACCAATAGAACAACCGGTCCTCGCGTGCGCTGATCAGGGCCGGCTTCTGCATGGGTTCATACCTGCCGATGACTTCGAGAAATTTCCCGGTCCGTGCCGCGCGGGAGTCTGCCGCGACGATGTGGTACATCGGATTCTTCTTTTTCCCAACGCGTCGTAACCGCAATCGTACCGCCAATGTTGATCTCCTTTTGATGAAAAACGTTTCTGGTCTCTGCTATGCGGGCTGCCCGTCTAAAATTGAACTACTTCGGTCAGGCGGGCAAGTTGAATCCTCTGAACGATCTACCTTTGGAGACATTCTTGCTCAGGGTCTTCATCATGCGCTGCATCTGCTCGAATTGCTTCATGAGCCTGTTGACTTCCTGAACCGACGTCCCGCTCCCCAGGGCAATCCGGCGACGGCGGCTCCCGTTGATGATCTGCGGATGGTTCCGCTCCTTTGGGGTCATTGACCGGATAATCGCCTCTGTGCGATCGAGTGATTTCTCGTCAATCGAGGCGTTCTTCGGCATCTTCGACATGCCTGGAATCATTCCGAGCACCTGATTGAGCGGTCCCATCTTCTTTACCTGCTGAAGCTGATCCAGAAAGTCCTCAAAGGTAAGCGCCGACTTGCGGAGTTTCGCTTCGAGCTTTCCGGCTTTCTCTTCGTCAAACTGCTGTTGGACTTTCTCGACCAGGGTAACAACATCTCCCTTACCGAGGATCCTTGACGCCATCCGTTCCGGGTGAAACCGTTCGAGGGCATCGATCTTTTCGCCCACGCCGATGAACTTGATCGGCTTCCCGACGGTTGCCCGCAGTGAAAGAGCGGCTCCACCCCGTGCATCGCCGTCCATTTTCGTCAGAACCGCACCGTCGAAATCCAACCGGTCATGAAATGCCCTGGCCGTGTTGACGGCATCCTGTCCGGTCATGGCATCAACGACGAACAGTGTCTCGTGCGGTCGCGTGGCAGCCTTGATCGCTTCCACTTCGGCCATCATCTCGTCATCGACGTGCAGCCTTCCGGCAGTATCAACAATCGCCACATCGCGCGCGTTCTTCCGCGCGTGCTCGATTCCACGAACCGCAATCTCAACGGCTTTCGCAGAGCGGTCGACAAATACAGGTATGCCACTGTCCGCCCCGAGCTTCGCCAGCTGATCCATCGCTGCCGGCCGGTAAACATCGGCCGCGATGAGCAAAGGATGGCGTCCCTGCCCCTTGAGGAACAGAGCATACTTTGCGCAGAAGGTCGTCTTCCCTGAACCCTGTAATCCTGCAACAAGAACGATTGCCGGAGGAAGCGGCGCGGAAACAAGTTCGGTTGCGGTACCTCCGAGGAGCGACACAAGCTCATCATGGATGATTTTGATGATGAGTTGACCGGGAGTAATGCTCTGCAACACGTCCCGGCCGACAGCTCTCGCCCGGACTACTTCAATGAAGTCCTTTGCGACCTTATAATTGACATCCGCGTTCAGCAGAACGCGCCGGATTTCCCTGAGGCTTTCCGCGATATTCTCCTCCGTGATCCTGCCCTGACCACGGAGTTTCTTAAAAACAAGCTCGAGTTTACTGGACAGATCTTCAAACATTGCCGGCTACATCCCTTCATATTCAGGCAGGGAAAAGGACTTTAAAAATACCGAAAACCTGCCTTTGTTTCAAACTTCTTTCATGCCCGTATTGGTGATTTCGATCCTGCCGCGAAGACTCCCAAACGGGGTCCTTCGGACAAAGACGCGAACGGACGCAATACCCTACAAAATCAAGTTCTTTGAGCCTTCGCGACTTTGTGGCGGGTCACCATCTCAAAACGAGCCGGGAAATGAAAGCACCGCT
>DAIPLH010000120.1:2734-7976 GCA_036769325.1 Bacteroidota bacterium | reverse complement strand
ACAACCAATGGAGGGAGCACGTGGACCCCGTTGGATTGCGGAACTTCTTGCCCCCTCCTTGATTTGGTCTTTGTAGATTCAACAATCGGATTTGCGGTCGGAACCGAAGGGGTGATTCGCACAAGAGACGGAGGAACAACATGGGAGCCTGTTTCAACCGGACTTACTGTTGATTTCACCGGCGTGTCGTTTGCTGACTCTTATTCCGGAATCATCGTCGGTGATCGTGGCGTCATCCTTCGAACAACGGATGGAGGGGAATCCTGGAGCCTTCAGGAGTCTGGAACATCCTGGCTGTTGTCAGGAGCATCATTTCCAGATCCGTTGCATGCTGTTGTCGTTGGTGAATATGGGACAATCTTGGGTACGTCTTCGGGGGGATGGGTCACTTCGGTTGCGTCTCCACTCTCAGGGATTCATCCCGATAAACTTCGGCTTGAGCAGAACTTTCCGAATCCATTCAATCCGACGACTACCATCCGGTTCCAAATCCCCGTTTCAACCCATGTCAATTTGAGTTTGTTTGACATCCTTGGTCGCAAGCTTGTGACTCTGACAGACGAGACAATGGAAAGCGGAGAGCATAGGATTTCATGGGATGCCTCACGATTCTCTAGCGGGATCTACTTCTACCAGTTACGCGCCTCTGGATCACTGGTAACGGGGAAGATGATCCTTCTGAGATGATGACGATTGACAACGCGGTAAACCCTCCGTTGTTCATTGTCAATCGTCAATCACGAGTTCAATAATGAAGGGCAACACCTGAAGTCTCTTCTCACTATTACAACTCCGTAGGAGTTGTATGTCTCTAGAACCATAACAGCCCACCAACCAACCGGAACACCGTAGGTGTTCAACTCCCTGTCCTACCCATCGGTTGTCAATCATCCATCATGAATTGTGAATTGTCAATGTGTCCTCGCTCACGCGGGCTAAAGTGACCCCCTGGTATCGCGTCATCCTTGACCGGGTCGGCCTGATCCTTTTTCTTTTACAAAATGGAACTTTTTGACGGCCTCATGTTTTTATCGTCAGGAACCCGGAACACTCACCGCTTGTTGACAAAATATCCTTTTCATCGGAACCATAAGGAGATTAGTGTCATGAATGCATCCATCAATCGGTTCGTACTGCTCTTCTCTGTTTTCTCGTGTCTCGCTGTTCATTCACATGCCCAGGTCCAGGAATGGGTCATTCACTATAACGGTCCCGGCAACGCCGAAGATGTCGGCACGGATGTGGCCGTCGATGCCGATGGCAACGCATACGTGACCGGCAGAAGCGATGGCGGGGCGACAGGCCTTGATTATGTAACGATCAAATACGATCTCGATGGAAATCAGGTTTGGATTCAGCGTTACGACGGTGGCGCGAGTGGTGATGATGCGGCAAGCACGATCATCCTTGATGATGCGGGGAATGTCTATGTGACAGGCTACAGCGAAGGGGTCGGAACGGGATCCGACTTTGCCACCATCAAGTACAACTCCGACGGAGCGCAACTGTGGGTTTCACGGTATAACGGTCTGAACAGCAATTTCCCCGATGAGGCGTTGGCCATAATACTGGATGATGCAGGTAATGTGTACGTGACCGGCAGGAGCGGAAGTGGAGGGTATTTTGAATGGGATTACGGCACGGTAAAATATAATGCCTCTGGGGTCCAACAATGGGCTGCGCGTTACAATGGCCCGGCAGGGGATTGGGACCAGTCAAATTCGGTTGCCGTGGATGTCGATGGCAATGTCTACGTGACCGGAACGTTTGAATTTGGTTTTGGGGGAACTGCATATCACGACTACGCAACAATCAAGTATGATGCCTCGGGGATTACACAGTGGATACAGACCTTCGACGGGACAGGGGAAAACTGGGATGAAGGAATAGCTGTCGGTCTCGATGACAATGGGGGTGTCTACGTAACGGGATTTACTTCAGGGCTTGGGACTGTATACGACATTGTCACACTGAAATACAATACAGCCGGTGAACTGCTCTGGAAGCGGTTATACAATACAAATGGGACACCTTCAGCGGATATCCCCCGTGCGATGATTGTGACAGGCAACGGGGATGTGTACATATCAGGGGCAACAAGCTTGAATTTTGGGACAATCAAATACAACTCGGCCGGAGATCTTCAGTGGTCTGCTACGTACAACAATGGCAATTTCGACGCGGCGTTTGGTATGGACATCGATGATGCGGGTAATGTGATCGTCGCAGGGCTAAGCAGCAGCGGGGCACTTGAGAGCCGCTATGACTACGCGACAATACTGTACAACGGACTCGGCCAGGAGCAGTGGGTCGAAAAATATAATGGATCGAGCAACAACAGAGACGAGGCACTGGCTGTTGCGGTCGATGACGCAGGAAATATCTATGTGACCGGATACACAACAACAGGATCGGTATCGGATATAACGACGATACGGTACTCAACACAGACAGCGATTCAGTGCTCGGAAATTTCAGAGTTCCTTGCCAGGTGCAACAGCAGTGGCAGCGTTCTGGCGCGTGTTACACTGCCGAACAACACAGGGCACGCCGGAGAGACTGTGTCATTTCAAATCGACGACGACAATTATAACGCCACCATCCAGACGAACGGTGTTCATTCAAGAGCACAGATTTCAGTCTCCGGCCTCGGCGCCGGTATGCATGTGGTGGAGCTCGTGGACCCCGGCTCATGCTTTGATCCGCTCTCTGTGTCATGCGAGGTTGATGCCGCGGAGAATGAATCGGAATGGATCAAGAGTGACCTCCTCTGGTCGGGGAGCAACACTGCATCGCAGGAGAAGAGCACGAGTCCAAAAGCGCCTTTGGCGGCATATCCCAACCCGTTCAATCCTTCGACAACAATCAGCTATCAAACGGATGTCGAAGGACTCGTTCAACTCAAGGTCTATGACGTGCTCGGGAGGGAAGTGGCAGTACTCGTTGATGGGCTCCAACAGGCCGGTAACCACGAGATCCGGTTCAATGGGACACAGTTCTCGAGCGGTATTTATTTCCTGCGGCTTACCGCCGGGTCTACAACAGAAATGATGAGAATGATCCTCACAAAGTAGTTTCTCAAGCCGGGCGGCCCCTTTTGAGTTCAGATTGTCAGAAGGGGCCGGCAGTCCCTTTTTCCGCCATTGTCCCCAGTGCACAATCCCCCCGATCGAACATATTGACCAATACAAGTAAAATTTCTTAATGGGGATATTGCATGTTTCAAGAAAAACGTCCATCTTGGGAAAAATGAGTGTGTTGTTGGAGTTGAAAGGATTTTGGTTGCTTGTCTCATGAAATTCCCTTCATGACCCGATAAGAGTCCAGGAACGTGTAGAAAAGGGGGGGCAGCGGAGACTTCCTGGAATACCGTTAGGTTGTGGGGGTGCCTGGAGGTCAAGACCAGGCAAAAAAGCCCCGGCCGTACTGGCTGGGGCTTTGTGTTGCTAATGAAATTCTCCTGCTCACATGTCCAATGAAATCCGGCAATAGCATGAACTCATGATGTCGCTATCAGCGCGGGACCATGCAACCTCAAACCGATCTTCGACGGCTCCCGCTTCATCGTCACGCCCATTCCGTCTGAGACACTCTGCCAATCCCTTCAGTGCCCATCCGTTTTCCGGGTGGAGGCGAAGATCTTCCCTGTAGACCTCTTCAGCTTCTTTGATTCGACCCCGCTCAAGTAACAACGCGCCAAGGGAATGGCGGACCGGCATCATCCAGCCCCATGGCTCGTCATAACGCAATGCATCGTCGCGCTTGACAGCTTCGCGCAGAAGAGCATACGCTTTCGCGTGATTGCCTCTACGGTACTCAAGTTCTCCTTCCGCCATGGGAAGTCCGACTTGAAGAATTGTCCGCGCCGGATTGTTGCCGATCGTGCGCGTGTCCGGTGTTGCCTCGTAAGCCTGCCTGAGTGAATCAAGCTCAAGCGCTGCTGCTGCAACATTGCCAAGAGCGGCGAACGCGACCGTTCTGCCGTAACGCCAGAATGCAGTCGTCGCCAGCAAATCTGCATGTGGTCTCGGCTCATCAAGGATTTCCTTCCACATGCCAAACCTTACCATCACATGCGTCGGGACGGCATGAAAACCTTCAAGGAAATCAATGAACTGTCGAACCGTCTCCATTGGTATCTGATGTACCATATCCCTTGCCGCCTTCATCGCAACGCCGCGTTGTCCATCAAACATTGCCGCATATGCAAGGAAATGATAATTGTGTGCGCGGTAGAGTGAATAGAATCCACCCTCCGCTGCCCACGTGCTGTCGACAATGACACCTTTCTGGTTTGCAAGAACTGCCTTGGCATACCGCCCTGTTCTGATGTCAATATGTGCTGGCATGTGAACGAGATGGCCCGCTCCGGGGATCCTCTCCCTCAGAACGTCGGCGGCCTTATCGGCCTTCTCCGGATGTGGTGAAGCCTCAACGGTGTGTATATAAAAATGGTTTGCACCAGGATGGTTGGGGACCATTGCCATCACTTTTTCCAGGGTCTCCATGATTTCCGGAGTTTCCGGTTGTGGCTCCCCGGCGGGAGTCCACAGGTCCCATGGCCGCAGATTCAGCAACGCGTCCGCAAACAACGCTCCAACGTCTGCATCCTCCGGATACTGTCGCCATACTTCGCGCATTGCATTCGCATAGGCGAGGTCGAGCGACTTCTGATCCTCCGGCTGCGGCCAGGCGTACCGCCTGGTGATGGCACCAATCAACGCCTGTTCCACCGGAGATGCGTTCATAGCGAGAGCCGACGCGTTCCGGGCTGCATCGTATGCAGACTTCGCCGCGGCGCTATCCATTGCCGGGTTGTTGATATTAGGGCCCGCAGCAAACGCCTGTCCCCACCATGCCATCGCAAGGTTGCTGTCAATCCTCACGGCTTCCTGAAACGACTTGATTGCTCCCTCATGGTGAAAGCCATACAAGAGGACAAACCCCTGATCAAAGTATTTCTGAGCAAGCGGGTCATCGGTGGATACTTTGCGGCTGTAGTGGGCCAGATCATCCCGGAGTGGGTAGCGATCAATTGGCGGTTCTTGTTTGCAGGCAAAGATCTGAATCGCGGCCAGAAACAACACAAATCTATTGAGACTCATTGGCTCTCCGAAAGGTGGGAAGTGATCAGTTGGAGACAAAGCAAAAGAGATTTCGACCTGAAAGTCAAGACTATTGTCGGGGGGAGTTTTGTAGCGTTTGTCCTTAAAATCGGGAGGATTCAGGTCTGTGGTTGATT
>DAIPLH010000120.1:0-2724 GCA_036769325.1 Bacteroidota bacterium | reverse complement strand
TTCACCGTTGGTACTGTGAACATGACATCCACAGAGGAAGAAGGATGAACCGATTCCACACGATGCTCTCACTCGCGCTTGCCTTCCTGGTATTTCTGATGGGGTGTGGTCCCCGGGAACCGAACGATCTTGCAGAGATCAGGCAACGAGGAAAACTCGTCGCCATTACCGGCTATGATGCGACCAGCTATTTCATCTACAAGGGTCGCCCGATGGGGTACGAGTTCGAGCTCCTCAGTCTCCTCGCAAACCATCTTGGTGTGAAGCTTGAAATACTGATCTCCGGGGATCGGGATGAGCTGTTTCATCAACTGGAAAGAGGAGAGGGGGATATCCTTGCCGCGAATCTCACCATTACAACCGAACGCGACCAGTATTCCTTCACAGAGCACCTGATGACCACCCGGCAGGTTCTCATCCAGCAGAAACCGGCGGACTGGCGCGCAATGAAACTGCATGAAATCGAAGATGTATTGATCAGGGACCCCATCGCTCTTGCCGGAAAGAAGGTTCACGTGAGAGAGGGGAGTTCGTACTACTCCCGCCTCCAAAATCTTTCTGATGAAATTGGGGGAGAAATAGATATCGTCACCGTTCCGGGGGATCTGTCCACGGAAGAATTGATACGACAGGTTGCGGAAGGCGAAATTGAATTTACTGTGGCGGATGAGAATATTGCTTCGATCAATCAGGCCTACTATGCCAACATCGATATCAAGACTGCTCTGAGTTTTCCTCAGCGTATTGCCTGGGTCGTGAGAAGTGGCGCGCCTGATCTTCTCGCCGTGGTGAACGAATGGATCCGCCAGGCAAAGAATGGAGTCGTCTTCAACACCATTCACGAGAGATACTACTCCAATAGACGGATGTTCGCGGATCGACTTTCCGGTGACTACCTCTCCGGGTCGGCCACGAATCTCTCTCCGTATGATGATCTTATCAAGAAAGGAGCGGTTACCATCGGATGGGACTGGCGACTGCTTGCATCACAGGTATATCAGGAATCATTGTTTGATCCCAACGCTCAATCGTGGGCCGGAGCAACGGGTCTCATGCAGCTGCTTCCGGAAACGGCGATCAGTTTTGGCGCGGCGAATATCCAGGACCCAACCGAAAATGTTGCCGCCGGAACCAGATACCTTCGGTGGCTTGAGAGATACTGGGAGCTTATCCCTGATTCCACCGAGAGGAGGAAATTTGTCCTTGCGTCCTACAATGTGGGATATGGACATGTCGAAGATGCTCGCCGGCTTGCAGCGAAATTTGGAGCTGATCAGAATACATGGGACGGACATGTGGCCGCTTTCATCCAACACCTTTCGAATCACGAATTCTATAATGATGAAGTTGTGAAGAATGGTTACTGCCGGGGAGAAGAAGCGGTAAACTATGTCAACGAAATCCTGGAGAGATACGAACACTACAAGAAGTTTGTAAGCCCGGCTGTATAGAACTTCTTCATGATCTTAACCGCCAAGGCGCCATGACGCCAAGAAAGATTGATTAACCGCCATGACTAGAAGGGCAATAACTATTGTTTTTTCTTTTCTTGGCGTCTTGGCGGTTCATATTCTCTCAAGGCCCGGCCTCCCGCCGAAACAAATTGCAATTGTGCGTCAGGCTCAATATGTTTGAGGGCTCATGAGGCAACCAAAAACCATTTGGAGGAGGATCTTTGTGGAAAAGACACAAGCTGTGCTGGACCCGATGAAAAGAACATATCTGATTCTCAGTCTGGTGATGGTTGCAAGTTTTTTACCAGGCCGACTCTCGGCACAGGAGAAGGGGACTGGCCTTGGGGTAATATTTGGAGAGCCAACGGGGATCAGCGCCAAATTCTGGACTGACCAAAAGAGTGCCTTTGACCTCGGAGTTGCCTGGTCATTTAATGGCGCGGGATTCCTTCACGTTCACGCAGACTATCTTGTCCATTTTCCCGATGTGATCAAGTCCGAGATTCGCCTGCCCCTGTATGTCGGAATCGGTGCGAGAATACGATTTAATGATCCTGTGAGGGTCGGCGTTCGAGTTCCGGTGGGAATTGCGTGGTGGGTCAGTGACGTTCCCCTTGATGTTTTCCTGGAGGTGGTTCCGATCCTTGATCTTACTCCTTCAACCGATTTCAATATGAACGGTGGAGTCGGCGTTCGGTATTTCTTCGAGTAACCCAGGTGGCACAAGGGAAGGCTTGTTTGACAATGAGAGCGGTCGCAAGTACTTTGCTTCTGCATCCATCAATGCAGCGGGAATAGCGCCGGCTTGAAATATCTCATTGTAGTCTTCCTTTGCGCCACGGTTTATATAGCTTCCTTGACCGCTCAAGAGCTTCCCTTTACCCATTACACGGCTGAGCGCGAGATTAACCCCCTTCCATCTTCAAACGTCCCGATGACGTATCAGGATCGCCTCGGGTACATCTGGTTTGTCGTTTACTCCTCCGGTCTCGCCCGCTATAATGGAAACAACCTGCTGTTGTTCACCGATGCAGATGGTCTTCCTGGACTCGATGTAAGGCAGGTTGTTGAAGATTCCTCGGGCAGATTATGGGTAGCCTCCGAAGCAGGAATTGCAGTCACAACAAAGCCCCTCGCCGCATACGCACTGAACGAAAAACCCTCCTTTACGGACACGGTTGCTGGGAAACCTCTCTTGAGGCTCGCGGTTGTGGAAAACAGAATGTGTGTCGATGGGAAGGGGACTGTGTGGATTGGGACAAGAGGTAAT
>DAIPLH010000481.1:0-2258 GCA_036769325.1 Bacteroidota bacterium | reverse complement strand
ACAACCATCGCAGAGCTGGCGATTGCTGGACTTCCATCGATCCTGGTTCCATATCCTCACGCCGCCGCAGATCACCAGACACACAATGCCGCGGCGATGGTTGAGGCAGGAGCCGCCGAGCTTTTGAAGGAAAACGCACTGACCACGGACCTTCTCCCTGCAATCACCAGGTTGCTCGGCGCCCCGGACAGGCTTCGTGACATGGGAAACCGGGCAAGAGAAGCGGCGAAGCCGCGGGCAACGCAGGACCTTGTCAGCGCGATCATCAGACTGGCTGGTTATCGGCATGACTGATGAAGCAAGGATATTCCGCTATAAGCTCGACTTCTACTATCAGTCGGCCCTGATCTACCTCGTGACACTGATTCTGTACGGAGGGATCAGGGGGAGTTTTGTTGAAGCACGTTTCGAGTACGTTTTCGGTGATCCTCTGATGTATGTAATCGTCTTTTTTGTCCTGATGTCGATTGTGACACTCGTAATCAACAGGATTCGTGACCGGCGTCTGATCATTGATGGTGGAGCGATCGTCTTCAAGAACCGGTTTCATGAGATGAGGATCGAAGGAAAGAACATCGAGTGGATGCATATCGGCCGCGAGAAAACGGTGCAGACAGCAGGCATGTTTCAGATGGCTGTCTTCAAACTCAGGGGACGCCGGCGACTGTTCAGGATAAGAATAGGAAGATACGAACGCGCCAAGGAACTGCTTGCTGAACTGAAGAGAATTGCGACATCGATACCGGGCCGCGGACAACGTCGATGGAGAAAGAGGAAGATTACAGACAGGTGAAACAGTGTTCTCATCAATAAAAAAACTCCACTTTGTCGGCATCGGCGGAATCGGGATGAGCGGAATTGCGGAAATTCTCCTGCAGGAAGGATTCAGCATTACCGGGTCTGACAAGGCTGCGAGTGACAACACGGAGCGTCTCGAGGAACTCGGTGCGAAGGTCTTCATCGGTCACCGGAAAGAAAACCTCGCCGAAGATGTGGATGCCCTGGTCTATTCCTCTGCGGTCATGACCGATAACCCGGAAGTGATCGAGGCACACAGGCGAAAGATTCCAGTCATCCGGCGGGCAGAGATGCTGGCAGAGGTGATGCGGCTGAAATATGGGATCGGGATTGCGGGGACGCACGGAAAGACAACCACAACTTCCATGGTGAGCCTGGTCCTTATGGAGGGTGGGGTCGATCCTACTGTGATTGTCGGAGGGAGATTGCACGGACTCTCGGGCTCCAATGCCCGGCTCGGCAAAGGCGACTACATCGTCGTCGAGGCAGATGAATTCGATCGCTCGTTTCTTTCCATCACGCCCACGATTGCAGTTCTGACGACTCTTGAGGTGGACCATCTCGATTGTTACCGCGATCTCGAAGATATCAAGGGCGCGTTCGTACAGTTTGCGGCCAAGGTTCCGTTCTACGGATTTGTTGTGCTTTGTCTTGACGAACCGGCTCTCCAGGAGATTATCCCGAAGATCAAGAAGAAGATTATAACCTACGGCCTCAACGCTCAGGCCGATCTTCGCGCGATTGATCTCCGGCATCGCGAGAACACATCGACGTTCCTGGTTCTGAAGGAAGGCAGGGAATTGGGTGAAGTAACCCTGCAAATTCCGGGAAAACACAATGTCCAGAATGCTCTGGCAGCAATCGCTGTGGGTCTGGAATTGAATATTCCCTTTGACAAGGTCCGCACCGGCATCGAGAAGTTCACCGGAGTCTTCCGGCGATGGGAAGTGAAAGCCGAGATGGACGGTGTGACCGTCATCGACGACTATGCCCATCATCCGACGGAGATCCGCGCATCGCTCGCGGGAGCAAAAGCGGGATGGCGGAGAAGGGTTGTGTGCGTGTTCCAGCCGCACCTGTATTCGCGCACGAGAGATTTCTATGAAGAATTTGGCCGCTCTTTTTTTGATGCAGACGTCCTGGTGCTGACGGATGTCTATCCGGCGCGTGAAGAGCCGATTCAGGGTGTCAGCGGTGACCTGATTGCGCAGGCCGCAAAGGATTTTGGACACCGCCAGGTCCATTATGTCCAGAACAAAGCAGAGATCCCGGCATTTCTCAAACGGATCATGCAACCGGGTGATATTATCATCACGATGGGAGCAGGGGATATCTGGAAATACGGAGAGCAGTTCATCGGCCAGACGGGGAAGGCAAAGAAGTGAACACCGCGGAGAAATCAGGTTCTCCTGAATCGGCGAAGGAGCCGCCGTCACTATGGCGCAAGATTGGTGCCGTTG
>DAIPLH010000119.1:2977-8003 GCA_036769325.1 Bacteroidota bacterium | reverse complement strand
GAGAGCATCAGGGCAATAAACGGAGGAAACGAAATAACCTTCAGGGCAATTGCCTTGACTCTTGATGAAGGTTGCGCGCTGTCAACACTCGCGAGTGATGTGACAGCCGCGCCATAGGTCGCTAGTGCGAGGAATGTTCCAAACTGATCGTACAACAAGGCATACGGGACAAGTTTGTCTCCAAAGAAAGTCTGCACCATCGGTATGCCGAGGAATGACGTATTCCCAAGCGGGACAAGAAGGAGAAGAAGGCCCTGTATGCGTTGATCCCATTTAAGAAGCGTGGAAACGGCAAAGACCAGTGCTGCGGAGACAGCCAGCATGCACCATGGCATGACGATTGGGACGAGTATATCGCCAGAAATTTCCAGCGAGGGCAACCTCAAGAATATCAAAGCAGGCAGGGAGACAAAAATGACAAACGTGGTCAGAATATCAGCGAGGTTTTCGGGGATTGCTTTGCCTAATGAGGACGAGGATCTGGACAAGGCACTCAGCCCGAGGCCGATGAGAAGGAAAACAGCGATGTGAATCAGGTTGTTCATGCAAGAAATCGGAAATGGGTGATTGATGATACAAAAAAAGCTGCCATCATAGGCAGCTTTCATCTCTTCGAAGGTTTTCTCATTTTCTTATTCAGCGATAGGCAGTTTTTTCACCTGGCTGTTATAGGTATCGGCAATGTAAACGGTGTTCGTCATCGCATCGAAGTGAACGCCAAAGGGTGTGTTCAGCATCGCATCGGCTGCAGGCGTAGCATTTGTTGAGAATCCAGCAACACCAGTCCCTGCCACCGTTGTGATAATCCCGGACATGTCAATCCTGCGCACGACGTGGTTTCTTGTGTCGGCAATGTAGACATCACCGTTCGGAGCGCAGGCGACATCGCACGGATAATTCAACTCAGCGGACAGCGCAGCTCCACCATCGCCTGAATAACCTGCTGCTCCTGTTCCCGCAACTGTTGTTACCTCTTTTGTCGCAATATCGATTCTTCGAATTCTGTTGTTCTCCTGGTCTGCAAGGTAGATCGCATCGCCGGTCGCAGTTATCGCGATCTTCCCTCCTGGTAGCGCGTTGGGTCCCCTTGACCATGAAAACATCGCAAGTTGACCGATGCCATTCCGGTAGCCCTTTACAAACCTGCCGGCAAATGTTGACATTTCTCCTTGCAGGTCTACTTTCCTTACACGTCCATTTCCCTGGTCGGTAAAATACATATTGCCCTCACGATCGAAGACAATGCTGTTTATTAGAGAAACAGTGATGGGAAACTGGCAACAAAAACAGTCCTCCGTTTCAACAGTTGTGATTGCATAATTTGAAACGTGATCAATCCGCTTGATCTTCGAATTTTTCCAATCAGCAATGTGGATATTGCCATCAGGTCCTACTGCCATGCCAGTTGGAAGGTTCAAACGAATCCGATCAGCGGGACCTTCCGAATCATCACCAAACGAACCGGAGCCGATGGCCCTGCTGATTGTTCCGTTCAGATCTATTCTCCGGAAAGAATGATTGTTCCAATCGGCAATGTAGATCTCTCCTGAAGTTGGGAGGATGTAAACATCCTGAGGCCAATACAATCTGGCTTCCCTTGCTGGGCCTCCGTCTCCTGTCTTGCCATATGATCCCGGAATTCCCGCGACGTCATAGAGAAATCCTGGTTCGTTCTGAGATTCGAGGATTGTTTGCTGGAGCGCCATACCGTCGTCTTCGCATCCGGTGATCATAAACGTGACGAACAGGATGCAAAAACCTGCAAACAGTGATCTCATTAGGGTAGAGTTGTCGTTTCTGATGGTCTTCATTTCATGAACCATTTGAAGCTGCTTTCAAATAGAGGAGCAGAAACACAAACGCCGATCCCGTTACGGGACCGGCGTCTCTACTCTTAATTCTTATGCCGTCATTCTCCACGTTCGAAACGCGTCATCTGTCGGTTTCCAAAGCGAGAACTTCACGGCATTGCCTTCCCTACTGAGGCATGATAACTTTTTTGACCTGACTGTTGTAAGTGTCGGCAATGTACAGCGTGTTGGTCAACACATCAAAGTGCACGCCGAACGGCTGGTTCAGCTGTGCTTCTGTTGATAGGGTCGCATTTGGCGAGAAACCAGCAACGCCTGTTCCGGCAACTGTTGTGATGATTCCGGACGGGTCAATCTTACGTACGGCATGGTTTCTTGTGTCTGCAACATAGACGTCACCGTTTGGAGCACAGGCGACATCGCACGGATAGTTCATATCCGCTTCCATCGCAGGTCCACCGTCGCCACTATAGCCAAGATTGCCTGAACCGGCAACCGTCGTGACATCAAATGTCGCGATGTCGATCTTTCTCACTCTGTGGTTCTCCTGGTCGGCCAGATACAGGGCATCTCCGGCAGCGGTGATGGCAATCTTTCCGCCCGGCAACGCCTGGTTTCCTCGTGACCACGAGAACATCGCAGCCTGTCCGACACCATCTCTGTAACCCTTCACAAACCTGCCCGCCACAGTGTTGATGATTCCCTGTGTGTTTACCCTTCTGACACGACCGTTGAACTGATCTGTAAGGTACATGTTGCCAGCCGGATCAAACACAATAGAACTCGGAAGAGCAATCTGCGCAATATTTGCCGGCCCACCATCTCCTGTAAACCCGGCATCGGTACCGACGAACGTGATAGCGTGGTTGGTAGCCTTGTCAACGCGCTTGATCTTCCAGTTATGCCAGACAGCAAGGTACACATCACCATCTGGTCCTACGTTCATATCCGATGGATGGTTCAGGTTGATTTGATCTGCGGGACCATCGAAATCGTCTCCATGTGTTCCGGATCCGAACACCTTATTGATGATTCCGTTATGGTCAATCTTCCGGTAGATATGGTTATTCCAGTCAACAATGTAAAGCTCCCGTGACGCAGGGTGGACATAAGTATCCTGCGGCCAGTACATCCTCGCTTCCGTTGCGGGCCCGCCATCACCGGTCTTCCCGTATGATCCTGCAAGTCCCGCGACATCGTACAAAAGCCCGGGCTGATCTGCGGGAGGTGGAGGCGGTGGCATCTCCTGGACACCCTGATCGGTGCACCCCACCACTCCGAAAGCCGCCAGCAGAACGAGAAGTCCCATACGGGCACTCCGTTCAATTACCATACTCAGTTTCATTGTAATTCTCCTAAAAGTGTTTTGAATGATCATTTCCGTATGGGGCGTTACTCTGTAATCAGTTTCCGTAGCTGATGATTGTACTGGTCAGCAATATACAGTGTCTTGGTGTTGTTGTTGTACGCGACACCGACGGGCTGATAGAATTTTGCTTCCGGAGCGGGCACACCATCCGGTGACAGGCCGATTGATCCGCTTCCGGCAACAGTCGTCAGAATTCCGGTCGCCGCGTCGATCTTCCTCACAACATGGTTGTGCATGTCAGCAATGTAGATATCGCCATTGGCAGAACACACGAGGTCGGTTGGAAAATTCAGCTCAGCTGAAAGCGCTGGCCCGCCATCACCGGTCCATCCCGGAGTTCCTACGCCGGCAATGGTTGTTACCATCTGCGTGGCAATGTTAATCATCCGTATCTTGTGGCCCTCAGTGTCGGCGATGTAGATATTCTGTCCATCTGGAGAGAGGTCAAGAGATCCGCCGCGGTCGCCCGTTCCAACTGTCTGAGCTCCCGGAAATTGGAACTGTGCAGCTGTTCCGACACCGTCATCAGAACCTCTTGTGCCTCCTGCAAAGACATAGATCTTTGCTGCTGCAAGGTCAACCTTCCGGATTCTTGAGTTCCCCTGGTCCATGAAATAGAGAAATCCGTCCGGAGGAAAAACCAGGCTCGAGGGAAGATTGAACCGCGGTCTTGGACCCGTAAAGAGTGCCCCGTTATTGTCGGGGAAGTCTCCTCTATACCCGGGAGCAGTGTCTCCAACAGCCAGCGAGAACGTCATGGTGACGGGGTCAACCCGTTTGAGGCACCAGTTATGAAATGCAGCAATCCAGATGTTACCCTGGAGGTCAAATTTGATCTCGCTCGGGTGGTTGAAAGCTGCATTGAGAACGGGGCCAAACCGGCCATCGCCAAGAAAACCGTTTCCGATGAAGGGGTGAATAATCCCATCAGGCGTAATCTTGCGAATCCTGTGATTGTTCCAATCCACAACGAGCAACTCACCGGTTGACTCAATCGGGGTTGCATCGATTGGCCAATAGAGATACGCATCTTTTGCAAGGCCACCGTCTCCATCATTCGCGCCTTGGCCTGCCTGGCCGGCTACGACGTACAACATTCCCGGTTGTTCTCCTGTGGGTGGCGGAGGAACAGCAGTCCCCTCATCATTACACCCCGCAATGACCACAGTGAAGAGCAGTAGCATCGCCGCTCCAAGTGGTCCCCAGACATTCTTTGTGTTGTTCATGGAATTAGTCCCCTCCAGATGATGTTTGTGATTGAGTAACTGTAATTTCAAGTTCAATTAAAAATTATCGCGGAAGCTTGACCTTCTTCACCTGATGATTGTATGTATCGGCAATGTACAATGTTCTGCTCGCTTCGTCCCATCCGATACCGGACGGAGTGTTCAACTTTGCTTCCGCCGCAGGGGTCCCATCGGGCGAAGATCCCGGGACGCCTGTCCCAACGATGGTATGAATATGGCCAACTGCATCGATCTTCCGGATGACATGATTGTAAGTATCGGCAATGAGGATTTCATGGTCGATGGTCACAAGCACATCGGTGGGATTGTTCAGCTCAGCAAACCGTGCGCGGTCCTCGTCACCTGAATACCCGGCTGTTCCACTTCCGGCAATCGTAAAGACATCCTTCGACTCTTCATTAATATAGCGTATCATGTTGTTCTCTGTGTCCGCGACGATGAGTCCGTATGGGTGATGGCCCCATGCAATACGTCCGCCAGGTATCGGATCGGATCCATCCGGAAAGCTAAACTGTGCCTGGTCCCACGAAGTGTCCGCATATCCCTTGATGCCACTTCCCGCGTAGGTGCTGATGCTCATCGAAGCCATATCGATCACC
>DAIPLH010000119.1:0-2967 GCA_036769325.1 Bacteroidota bacterium | reverse complement strand
GCATCAGCTCGTCGTCGAGCGCGGCGCCGATGCCGCGCGACAGGGTGGGGTCGGTGACCATGGAGCCCGCCACGTTGACGTGGAAGTGGCCCCCTTTGACGAGCACCCCGAAGATGGCGCCGGTGATGTCATTGAACCCGAACAACGCGCTGCTGGGAAGATCGAGCTGCGCCTGATCTGCCGGACCACCATCACCAGAATATCCTTCCACGGTACCAACTGGAGTTGAGACATTCATTGTTGACAGGTCAATACGTTTCAGCTTGCAATTTTTCCAATCGGAAACCCACATATCGTTCGATGCACCAAAGATGATATTCGCAGGCCTGTCGAGATCCACTTGATCGGCCGGACCTGAAAGTCCATCGCCTTCAACTCCGCTTCCGGCAAAACGAGCTATCGTGCCATTCGCATCGACCATACGAATGCAATGATTCATATAGTCAACGATGTAGACTACACCTTGCGGCGTCACAATCACGTCCTGTGGAAAGGCAAGCGTTGCTTCGAGGGCATTGCCTCCGTCTCCGGTGTTTCCCTGCTGACCGGAAATCCCTGCTACATCAAACAAGATACCTTCATCTGAACCATCGGGACCCGGAGGCAGACTGCCTCCAAAATCCGAACATCCGCTCATCATCATGAGCAGGACGATTGCGAACCCTGTTGACCTGTGAAGGATCGACGTCATGTCCTGGTTCTGTTTCCCTTATATAAAGAACGCTTCAACTACCGTGACTCTTCTGAAAAAGGTGATAGATATCCCTTTCAGCCGTTCCGACTAAACTATCCGTTTCGACTCAACTATAATGTACTGAGTTTCTGGTTCCTGGGATAACAAAAACCGCGTGCGGCGTAGATGCGTGGGGGGTGCGCTGGCCGCTCAAAAATATTCATGACAAATATACTGAGCAGAAAGTCCGGTGTCAAGTGGTTTCTTGCAATGTTTTGTCCATTGTGACCCGTATCATGTTCACAGATAGGTCATTGTAACTTGTCTCACCTAACTTATTGGTGCACTTACACTAAAGTGGCACGATCGTGATATTTTGAGCCTGACGCACAAAAATTAAGCAATTGGCCTGGGGTCACGATGCCGGAACCATGTCCACCCGTCGGTTACCGGGCCCGTCACCGGACGTAGCCGGCGAAGCAGGTTATGCACATTCCCATCCGGGAGATCTCGGTCGAGTATTCATCCGGGAAAATCCATGGTGATCTCGGTCCATGAAGCTGAGTTGGGGTGAAGTGATAACCTTCGAAGGATTTACCAGAGGGATTTTGAGAAATTTGTTGTGTCTTATAGTCCACTTTCTTTCGGAAAGAAAGTGGACAGAAAGAAACTTTCATCGAAATCGCAACGCACAGCGAATGAGAGCAGGCTCAGGTTTATGACCATTCCAGTCAGGTGCCAGGGAGCGCCAGGTTTGTTTGTCGCCACCCGCCTTCCAGCGATTTCGATGGCCATGGGCAGTCATAAGGTATAGAATCAAACCCTGAGATCCGTTACATCCCTTAAGAGAAACACTGTTAGTCATGCGAAATTCGATGATGGTGAAATGCTTAATGAACACCAAGAATGGCCTGTCCCGATACAGCTTAAAGATAGAGAGATAACATCGGCACTCTTCAGGTTCCGAACATTACTCTTGATTCCGATTCCGTTATTGATTATAATGTGGCTTAGAGTTGCGATCCCTCGCTAAGCGACATGGGCGAGGGTGGATTTTTTGTGACTCCAACTGTTGGTCTGTTTCACAAGATGTCACCAAACAAAACTACTCTGGAGAAATTTGTATGAATGTTCGACGGCTTTTCGGTACTTTCTTCGTTGCCGGTTGTTGTGCATTGCTCGTGGATGGTTGCAAGGACGGGGGTGACCCGGCTCCTGAACCAGCTGTAACTGTCAGCAGAACTTCAGTTGTTGTTGTGCCGGGGAGTTTCGTCAACGTGACGGTGACGGGAGGAAGGCTTCCATATTACATCTCGCAACAGGGAGAGGAATTGGTTGCAACCGGAATGCTCGTCGACTCAACGGTAATGCCCGCAACCCTGACGATCACCGCGGCGCCCACGGCAACCATCGGGGACAACACCACGATATCCGTCGCTGATGCCGATGAACGTGAAGAAGGCGGAGGAGCTTCACAGAGAACAGCACACGGAGAGAATGAAGCGTCGATCTTTGTCAACATCGCGGCCGTTGGAAACATTTCATACTCGGACGATATCCAGCCCATCTGGGATGGAAATTGCCAGAATAGCGGCTGCCATCATGATGGCGGCGCAGCACCTTTTTCACTTGATCGCTGATGCCGCTGACGATGTCGCCCGCTCGGTAGGTGTCGTTCACCACGCACTCGAGCGCCTCCCTGACTTCTGCCAGGTTCGGTGGGTCTCTGGCGAGAAACCGCAGCGCCGCATGGGCGTTGTTGCGTGTTGCACCAATCGGCTGATTGACTTCGTGCGCAATGGATGCGGCAAGCTGTCCCATCGTTGCCAGGCGATTCGCATGTGCCAGGTCCATCTGCAACGCGCGTAGTGCGTCCGCCGCGCGCTTGCGCTCGGTCAGGTCAAGCACGAACGCGACACCTTGGTGCCCACCTTCCTCGAACGCAGCCACGCCAATCAACACGGGTACGCGGCTACCGTCCTTGCGGAAAAACTCCTTTTCGAAGGGTCGCAAACTGCCAGTCAGCTTTAGTTCTGGCACAAGTTGTTGCTCGTCGCGCTCGCGCCATTCCGGCGGCGTCAGATCAGTCCAGCGGACCCCGCTCGAGACGAGATCTTCACGGTCGTATCCCACCATGCGAAGGAACGCGTCGTTGGCCTCGAGAATCCGGCCCTGAAGATCCCAAATGATGATCCCGATGATGTTGGCGTCCACCAGGCGCCGGATCTTGCCTTCTCGTTCGGCAAGATCCCGGTACAGGCGCGCGTTCTCCATCGAAATTGCCGCCTCCGAGG
>DAIPLH010000118.1:0-8005 GCA_036769325.1 Bacteroidota bacterium | reverse complement strand
TGGGCCACTGTACCTCTATATCCTCTTTGCCATTGCAGGCGGATTGCTGCTGAATGTGATGCCCTGTGTGCTGCCGGTAATTGGGCTCAAGGTGTTCGGCCTCGTCAAAATGGGAGGCGAGGATCATGCCAGGGTTCGGCGCCTTGGGTTCCTCTTTGCTCTCGGAATTCTCGCCTCGTTCCTGACGCTGGCTATTCTGGTTGTCATCCTGAAGTCAGCAGGTGAGCAGGTCGGATGGGGGTTTCAGTTCCAGGAGCCTGTGTTCGTCATAGTTATGTGTGCCGTCGTCATGGCGTTCGGGCTGAGCCTGTTCGGTGTTTTCGAAATTCAACTTCCTGCGTCGGCAACAATGGGAGTGGGTGAATTGGTCACAAAGGCAGGATCGAGTGGGAGCAGTTCACTTGGTTCCTTCAGTGAAGGAGTTTTTGCCACAATCCTCGCAACCCCGTGCACCGCGCCGATTCTGGGTACCGCCCTTGGTTTTGCCTTCTCACAACCTGCCGCGATTATCCTCCTGATGTTTTCGGCTGTCGCAGCCGGAATGGCCTTGCCCTATCTCGTGCTGACCCTCAAGCCGGAGTGGATGAGAATCCTTCCCAGGCCAGGCGAATGGATGGTCACTGCCAAGCAGTTCATGGGCTTCCTGATGATGGCGACGCTACTCTGGCTTCTCTATGTGCTTGGCAAGCAGCTCGGCATGGAGGCAGTGATCTGGACCGGTGCGTTTCTTCTGACTGTCGGCCTTGCGTGCTGGATCGTGGGACGATTCGCAACCCTTGTTGCGTCGCGCGCGCGCTTTGTAAGCGCCTGGATTGCGGCGATACTCGTTGTGCTCGGAGGCTGGATGCTCTTTCAACAACCCATTCTTGAAGCGCGTGATATACTTTCGGATGGAACAGTTGATTCGGATGCCGATGGGATCCCATGGGGGAAATTCTCCCTGCCTGTCCTCGAGGAACATCTCTCAAAGGGAGAGGGAGTGTTTATTGATTTTACAGCGGAGTGGTGTTTGACCTGCAAGGTCAATGAGAAAACAGTGCTGGCCGATGATGAGGTAATTGACAAATTCAAAAGCAGCGGGATTGTCAGTCTCAAAGCAGACTGGACAAGTCGTGACCCGGATATTACAAGACTTCTTGCAAAGTTCGGACGGTCAGGCGTTCCGCTTTACGTGGTTTTTCCTCCGGGGAAACCGGACCAGCCGATCATCCTTCCGGAGGTTATTACGAGTGGGATTGTGATGGAAGCGATTGACCGGGCGTTGCGGTGACGATGATGTCAGTTGTCGATTGTGGATGGTCAATTGTGGATTGTCCATCAACAATGGTGGATCGACAATCGACGACCAGATAGCGAAGGGTCAGCGGAAGGCCAGTGTCAACGCATCGAACGATGTTCCGTCGAGGGTACCGCCTGAGTAGTATGCATGGTCGAAGGCGATGTCGATGTGGTCCCGCACGAACGAGGTGATTCCCCCGCTGGTTGAGCCAGGAGCCAGTGCTTCGACCAGCTTGACAAGCCCGGCCAGATGCAACGAGTAGCCTGAGGTTGAGTAATTGCGGTTTCCCTGTTCAGGCAACTCTGAATACGAGCCATGCCTGACCATTACAAACTCTGCAAGATTGAGTTGCCAACCTTTTCTTGAGTTCACTCCGTCGGCGTCGGCTTTCCCACCAATTACGTTTGTCAGAAAGGAAATGTCTCCAAGACCGTCCTGATACTCGAAGGTTCCATCGGGATAATATGTAACCAGCAAATCGTCGGCTTCGCGGGCAATGGTGAAGGTGAGGATCTTCCAACGGGTTCCCAAAACCTCCTTCGTAATGCCGATCTCCAGGCTCATCCCTCCAATCCCAAACCGTGGAAGCGGGTTCTGTTCACTAGATCCTGGATACATCACCGACTCATCACCCCTGTTGGCAATGGAGTAGCCAAGAGTCAGATCAATAAGCGGCTGGATTCCGGAGGACGAGCTGTCGGACCAGCATGTGATCAGCGAACCAAACGGTGCTTGTAGAATCACACCAAAGTCGCTAGTTGAGAAATTGGCCTCACTCGAAATTGCCGGATCTCCATAGATCACACCAAGCGTCGAGTAGACATCCTTAAAATTCCACCCAAGTCCGAGTCGGACAAAGTACTCAACCCCGATCCCCACCGAAACATTCATGGTGTTCTCAAATGCGTGAAATGTCCCAATTGGGTCGGGTCCACCGGAGCCGGTCCTGACGAATGTCCCAAGGTCAAGATCGATCCGTGAGTAGCCAATACCGGCGCTGAGGGAGAAAGGAAGAGCGAGTAGCTTGCCGACATTATATCCTGCTGACAAGCCCCAGGCGTTGTACGTAACATCTCCCTGGAAAGAAGGAAGCCAGTCCGTCTTTGGAGTGTATGACGACGCCGCGAAAATACTACTGAGAGAAAAGAACCCGAGCTGTCCCGGATTCACTGCTACAGCGATCGGATTGTCAGAGGGAACTGCAGTCGAAATGTTCCCCCATCCATTTCCGTCCGGGGCGGGGCTGATGAGAAGAAAGCTTTGGGCTCTCAGGATGCCCGGGAACGCCAGGATAACAACGGCAACACTGAGAATGATTGCTTGAACGCGTGGGAACGTAGTCAAAGAGAGGATTTTCTCCGGTCCCCGCGTGAGATGGTTGTCAATCGTTGCTTGTCACGTGTGGGTTGTCAATCGACAATGGTGAATGGTGAATCGTCAATCGGGTCCTACCTCACCAGAACCATCTTCCTGCTCTCAACCGCGTTTCCTGCCTGCAGGCGATAGTAGTACACTCCGCTCGTAACTCCTGATGCATCCCAGTTTCTTGTATACACTCCGGGTTCAAGCTCCTCGTTTAGCAGAGTGGCAATTTCCTGACCAAGGAGGTCGTATATCCTGAGGGTCACGAGGCCGGGATCCGCAATCTGAAATCTGATTGCTGTCGTCGGATTGAACGGATTTGGATAATTTTGCTGCAGAGAAAATTCTTCCGGTGCAGCAGCGGGTTGATCGACTGAAGTAACCGACTGGTACACATACACACCGCCATCTGTTCCGGCATAGATTGTTCCATCACCGGCAAGGGCCAGGCTCGAAACTGTGAGATCACCGAGGCCGGAGGTTGCATCGACCCAGTTTTCTCCCCTGTCATCGGAGACGAAGACACCTTCGCCGGTGACAGCGAGAAGTCGGTCCGACTGATCGACGAGGAGGAGTGAAATGTTTGAATTCACTGGATTCGGGAGCTGACCCCAGGTGACTCCATTGTCAGTGCTGTTGTAAATCCCCATTCCGGTCGCGGCGAAAATCTCACCGTTTTCGTCCTGGAAGAATGAATAGATGTCGTTATCGGGCGGTCCGGGATATACGTGTTCCCATGTTGTTCCGGCTGTGGTCGACAGGAGCACACCCATACCCAGAGAGCCTGCAATCAGCATATTCTCATCGAGGACGATCACTGTCGACCAGATTATGACCGGCGGCATGCCGAGAAGCTCGTCCCAACTCGACCCGCTGTCGGTTGACCTGCAAACACCGCCCTGTCCCGAAGCAAAGATCTGTCCGGCCGGCGTGAAGCCGACGGCATAGATATCGGAGACGCCGGTTGAATCTGTTATGACCCAGCTTTCACCCTGGTTGTCGGAAAAGTAGACAAATCCCGAGGTCGTTCCCACATACAGATGATCGTTATCGTTGATCGATAGCGTGTGGATGTCGAGCCGCGACAACCCCTTGTTCACAGGAGTCCATGATCCCCCGTTGTCGGTTGACCTGAAGACACCGTCAAGCGGTGTTCCAACGAAGAGATTGCCATCTGAAGCAACGCCAATCGCTGATACTTGTGTATCCGCTGGTCCACCGGTTGCAATCCAGGAATCGGCCCGGGTCATGTGTAAGGCAGTGCAGCATAAAAGCGCCAGGAAGAAAAGAATTCGCGGTTTCATTTGATCAACACCATTTGTTTGGTTCGTGAGAAGCCATTTGAAATAAGTCTATAGAAATATACTGCGCTAGGCACACTGCCCGCGTCCCATTCTCTCGCATGCGAACCCGGATCGAGCTTTTCATTCACTAGTGTTGCGATTTCCCTACCAAGAAGATCAAAAACGCTCAAATTCACAACTCCCCCATCTGGAATCTGAAATCTGATTGTCGTACTCGGGTTGAAGGGGTTGGGGTAGTTTTGGTGAAGTTCGAATCTGCCTGGCACATTGGTATGCTGCTCTTCAATGTCGAGGAGGAACGAATCGTACACTTTAAACACCCCGAAGCTGGTTCCAACGACAAGCGTATCGCAATCGGGCATGCTGAAGAGGTCATTCACGGGAAGTTGACTGAAGGTGTTGTTGTAGATATGCCAGTTGATTCCACCGTCCGTGCTTCGATAAATCTCACCTGCTGCGCTTCCTGCAAAGACTTCACTGGAGTCATCCTTTTTGATTTCAACGCACCGGAAGTCACCTGTGAGGATATTCTCCCAGGTTTCACCGAGATCAGTGCTTTTCAAGACGCCGTCGGTTCCTGTTGTAAACAGCAATGCTGGATCGACAGTACTAAACTTGATGGGTGAGATTTCCTCTTCCAGAACTGCGGTCCATGCGTTCCCCGTATCGTTACTCCTGAAAACAGGGCTTCCATAAGCTCCAACAAAAACAACTCCAGCGTCATGCGGACTGACAGCGAGGAAATCTAGGATAGACCATTCTGGCATTGGTGTCGAACGAGCCTCGAAGGTTTCGCCGCGATCCGACGAATAGTACAGGGAATCAGAGAATACAAAGAACACGTTGTGATCATCGGCCGGAGAGACTGCAACCTTCGAAAAACGACCGGCGCAACTAATGTCGTCAAACCATAACCGCTCATTCTCCATACCAATCGATCCTGTTGTATCGGAATAGAGATAGGTATAACACTCTACAATGCATCCACCCCGACCAAAGATGGAGAATGCGCGGGTCGGATCTTCAAATGATCTTCCAATCCCCAGGAGAGTGCGAGTATCGTAACTGCCGATCCCACACCAATTGGACGTGTATACAAGAATGCTATCCCATTGGGCATCTTCCGTCATTCTGTATCCTCTGCTTTCTTCCCCGTCACTATTCCAAACAAAAACCTCAAACGAGCTGTCCGCAAAATCGAATGATTGAAAGCGATGAATTGATGTAAGCGCGGGAGGAGTGACGTTAATCCAGCCCTGAGCGTATCCACTTGATGGAGAAGAGAAAGCAGAAACGATCAGCACCGCCTTGAGGTAATGACCGGCGATTGAGGAGACACATGTGTAAGCAAAGGAGGGACGCCTCATAGTGAGCCTCTATTTCAGAAGTAGCATCTTGTCGGTTGCGATGAGGTCTCCGGCGCGTAGGACCGAAAAGTATACGCCACTCGGTAGAGTCTCGCCATTACTTGATGTCCCTTCCCACACCACAGACTTCACGCCCGGTTCCTCAAATCCATCAACCAGAGTCGCGACCTCCTGCCCAAGGGTATTATAGACCTTGAGAGAGACTCTGGACGCCTGAGCGAGTTCGTATCGAACCGTCGTGCTCGGATTGAACGGATTTGGACTGTTATGAAGCAGAGCTGATTTCTCAGGCCCCCGGGCAATGTCCGCGCCGAGTTTGGTGAAACCCGTAGTGTCGGAATCCAGCGTATCACCCGGATAGCTTCCAATGAACGCCACCAGGGTATAGTCTCCCGGATCGTCGTTCGGACGCACTGTTATCGATGGGGATTGGGTCAATACTTCCAGTGAATCAAGTGCAAACGATTTGGGGCCGAATGCCGGATCGACCTCGGAGCCATCGGGCCGGATGAGTTTGGCCCAGAAGGAGAGTGATTTTGTCCCATTGATATTGTTTTCGATCTGGAGATTGTAGGGAAACGTCGCACCGCCGGGCGGAATGATCTGGTTTGCAGAGTCAATCGCGACAGTAATCTTGAACGGCACGGCCTCAAGAACATAAAGTAAGCTTTCGGTAAGCACCGGGATATCGGTGAATCTGTCGCCGTCCAGGGTACGATTCGAAATCCTGGGGGTGAATGTAAATGTCACCGGTGATCTATTGAGCATCTTTACCCGGGCATCAAAATCCGAAGCCTCGAATTGTCCCTTACCACGATTTCCGTTGAACTCAACGTAACTCATATGTTGCAACTGTTCTGCAAAATAGATCTCCCCCCGTCCATCAAGATCGAAGTCATGAATCCCAACGGGTATGGTTTCAACCTGAGGCTCGTCTAAATTCACAAGTACCCAGGCATCACGGTCGTAGAAGCCGCCCTGGTAGTCATAGACTACCACACCACCGAAATACTCACTGAACCATGAGACAGCGATCTCATCCGTGCCGTCCCGGTCTAAATCGCCAACAGCAACCCTTGGGTGGGGACCCGAGTCATCTTTTGGGAGGCTATTGTTTAAGATTTTTCCGGCCGTCGTAAACTTGCCATTACCGAAACTCACTATGGCCAGGAGCTCATAATCTGTGCTCTCGCTTACTATAACAATCTCACTGAGCCCATCTCCATCAGTGTCACCGATAGCCATATCAAAGGGAGCAATACTGCCGTTATCGTACCTATCAGAGACCGTCCATCCTGCGCCATTCCATATGTATGCAACCAGAGAGTCTTGATTACAGACAACAAAATAGTGAGGGGATTTGCCTCCATCAAGGATCTTCACCGACACAGGATAGGTTGCTGAAGGCAAAATCGGTGCTGGATGCGGAACGATGGTTAAGGTGGCTGGATCAATGTCAAACACCAGACCCAATTGATGAGCAACAACGATTTCCAATTCGGGATCGTTATCCAGATTCCCGACGTCAAGTCCCCCATTCTGATGATAGAGCGTTCCTGTTGATGTTGAAGACCTTAGAGTATAGCGGTTATTCCCAGTAGCCTCATATATTCTGAGCTGCTGGCCGGTTACGTTCGAGAGAACGATAAACTCTCCCCACCCGTTATTGTTCAAGTCGAACCCGCCAACAACCGCGCGAGCGGATGTAATCACCGAACCGCTATCGACGGTTGCCCTCTCAAAGGCGTTGGACCGCAGTTGAGAGTTGCCTCTTTGGCTGCCGAGACACAGAATCACAAAGGAGAGAAGCGATGTGAGGAGTTGTTTTTTCATGAGACCACCAGAAGGTAATGGAAGGATGAATTTCCTCCGGGTCAAATGGGGGTAGGCCCGACGAAAAAAGATACATGAACTCATTTCGATAGTCAATGAAACTGGTTTCAAGAAACCATGGTTCATCGTATATTTCCCGGCAGCCAGGAGGGAGAACCCAGTGGATATCGATACCAGGTCAATCAAGTTTGAAGCAACAAGGAGTCGAAGCGAGGTGAGTGGCTTGCTCCACAAGCCCCGGGATGCCCGTTTTCTCCTTGTTTTCGCACATGGGGCTGGGGCAGGCATGCGTCACAGGTTTATGGATGCAATGTGTCTGCACCTGACTGAACATGGGATCGGGACTTTCCGGTACCAGTTTCCTTATATGGAAGCAGGGGGAAAAGGCCCGGACCCGAAGCCAATACTCCTGGCAACCGTCCGGGCTGCGGTTCATGAGGCTGGAAAACTAGCTCCTGAGCTTCCTCTCATTGCCGGGGGAAAATCCATGGGAGGGAGGATGACCTCGATGGCTGCCGCAGAAGAGCCGCTCGATAACGTGAAGGGCTTGGTGTTCTTTGGGTTTCCTCTGCACCCGGCGGGAAAGCCTTCAACGGAGAGGGCTGAGCATCTCGCATCAGTGAGTATCCCGATGCTGTTTCTTCAGGGGACCCGCGACTCACTTGCCAATCTTGAACTTCTCAGGCCGGTGTGCAAGTCGCTCAAGCGAAAGGCAACACTGCATATCATTGAAGGCGCTGATCACTCGTTCCGGCTTCCCAAGAAGTCAGGCAAAAATGAATCTGAGGTTCTCGATGGTCTGGCTGGAGTGGTGGAGCAGTGGGGTTTGAAATTGTGGGGTTAAAACCCCTCTGCGGTTG
>DAIPLH010000117.1:0-8023 GCA_036769325.1 Bacteroidota bacterium | reverse complement strand
CCGACCAACCCCGCAACGCCGGGTGGGATTACGGGGCCGACCTGTCGTACATGAAGGAGCTGGTTGATTACTGGCTTCATTCGTTCGACTGGAAAAAGCAGGAGCAAACTCTCAACAGAGTTCCGCAGTTTAGAACCACTGTCGATGGATTGAGTATTCATTTCGTCCACGTCCGTGGCACCGGCCCACACCCTCTCCCTCTGATCATCACGCACGGTTGGCCCAGTTCATTTGCCGAGTTGCGAGAGATTATTGGACTGCTCTCGGATCCATCCGCTCACGGAGCAGACCCTGCTGATTCCTTTGATGTGGTCGTCCCTTCCTTGCCCGGGTTTGGCTTTTCCGAAAAACCCGCAGGCCGTGGCTTCGTGCGCGTGGATCGCCTCTGGCGAACGCTGATGACGGAAAAGCTGGGCTATGCCCGGTTCTGCGCACACGGAACTGACGTTGGCGCGCGCGTCACAAGCGCCCTTGGCCGCTTCCATTCGGATGTCGTTGCAGGCATCCATATCGCAAGCGTGGATCTTGACTGGCAGGAGCCCCATCCGCATGATTCAGAATTGACAGAAGCCGAGCGTGATTACCTGAAGCGCGTTGAACGATGGGAGAAGGAAGAGGGCGCATATGGTGAGATTCAGGGGACCTATCCTCAAACCGCTGCTTACGGATTGAATGATTCGCCCGTCGGGCTGGCCGCGTGGATCATCGAGAAGTTCCGGGCGTGGAGCGAGTGTGGTGGCAACGTTGAGAGTCGCTTCTCTAAAGATACTCTTCTGACAAATGTGATGATCTACTGGGTGACGGAAACAATCAATTCTTCGATGCGAAGATATTACGAAGTCCGTCACAACCCAGCGCCCAATCCGCTCAAACCCGGTGAACGGATTGAAACACCAACTGGAATAGCTATGTTTCCCGGCGAGAAGGATCTCCTTGTACCGCGCGAGTGGGCGAAGCGGTCATACAATATACAGCGATGGACCGACATGCCCTCAGGCGGCCATTTCCCGGCACTGGAAGAACCAACGTTGCTTGTTGATGATATTCGCGCTTTCTTTCGGAGGTTTCGACCATGAGGGAAGACGATCGGTTGGGAAAAAGAAATCGCAGAGGCGCGGAGAGCGCAGAGAACTCGCAGAGAAATTTCTCAAGAGAGTCTCACGCAACCCTCTGCGATTCCTCCGCGTCCTCTGCGTCTCTGCGATTAATACTATAGCCATATCAACACGTGACCACTTATGAAGTCCTACGAAACACTCTCGGAAGCGGTCAACGATCTGATAAAGCGCGGATACATCCATAACTTCAATGTGAAAAGCGATTGTCTGGAATGCATTGAAAATGGCCTCCGTCTTCGCCCCAACGATTTCGAAATCGACGAGATCCATCGCTTCGAAGGGCCAACTGATCCCGGCGATGAGAACATCCTCTTTGCCCTTTCGTCCAGCAAACAGAACCTCAAGGGAATTTTGGTCAGCGCATTCGGGGCTTACTCTGACACAGCATCGGAGGAACTGATTGCGAAGCTGGGCAGGCACTGAGCAGGTAAAAGCGAGCCTGATCGTGAGGCAAGCCTATTCTTTGGCTATCTAAATGAACATGCTTGCCCAACGAACACGCTAGCCCAACGAACTTATGGCATACAGCGAACAACTGGCAGATCGAATCAGGGAGTCCCTTGCGGACCTTCGCGGCATCGAGGAGAAGAAGATGATGGGGGGACTCACGTTCATGTACCGCGGCAAGATGTGCGTCGGTATCATCAAAGACGAGCTCATGTGCCGGATTGACCCTGACCTTCACGAGAAAGCCATCTCGCGAAAGGGCTGCAGGACAATGGACTTCACCGGCCGCCCGATGATAGGCTACGTCCTGGTCAATGAAACCGGAATGGGATCGAAACAAGGTCTGCGCTACTGGATTGACCTCGCAATGGATTTCAATAAGAGGGCAAAGTCCTCAAGGAAGAGGCGCGCTGGAAAGTCGGGATAAGTCTTCGGCCCCTCGTAGTGTCACCTTCGATTTAATGATACTGACCCCTAAGTTGACGACTGCAAAGTGATTTTTCCCATCGATGGTTTTCAGTGTCAATTGTAAATTGTAAATCGACAAGCGTGAATCGTTTTCTTTGTGTCTTAGTGTCCTTGTGGTAATATTCCAACCATGAAAAAATACACAATCAAAAAAACAACATTCAAAGAAGATGAGTCCGCGCCAAAGCGGCATTTTCAGATCGATTATAAGAATCAGCTAAACCCGGCGCAGTATGATGCTGTGACGTCGACCGACGGTCCTCACCTCATCATTGCAGGGGCGGGAACGGGGAAGACACGGACGATTACATATAGGGTGGCTTATCTGGTCGAGCTCGGCGTCAAGCCGGAGTCGATACTCCTTCTCACATTTACCCGGAGGGCTGCCCAGGAAATGCTTCGCAGGGCAAGTATTCTCCTCGATGCCCGTTGTGAGAAGGTCGCCGGAGGTACGTTTCATTCTTTTGCAAACCTGACGCTTCGCCAGTATTCCAGAATGATCGGCTTTGAACCGTCGTTTTCAATATTGGATCAGGGGGATGCTGAAGACGTGGTCAACCTGCTCAGGACGCAGATGAAGTTCGATGCGCGGGAAAAGCGATTTCCCCGGAAGCAAACTCTGTTCGATGTCTTCTCGAAAGCTGTCAATACCTCCCGATCCATCGAAGAGGTCCTCGCTGACGAGTACCCGCACTACGAGGACTACATGCAGGAATTCCTTGCGCTTCAGTCTGCATACACCGCCTACAAACTGAAACACAATCTGATGGATTATGACGATCTCCTCCTGTTTCTCCGGAAACTTCTTCAGGAGCATGAGGGTGTGCGGCTGAAACTGACCGACAAGTACCGGTACGTGATGGTGGATGAGTATCAGGATACGAACCGGATCCAGGCAGAGATTGTCGGACTCCTTGCCGGCAAGCAACGCAACGTTATGGTGGTGGGAGACGATTCACAGTCGATCTATTCCTTTCGCGGAGCCACAATCCGCAACATTCTCGACTATCCGGAGGAATTCCCCGGGTGCAGAATCATCAAGCTGGAGGAGAATTATCGGAGCACCCAGCCGATACTGGATCTGACGAATGAGATACTTAGGAGGGCGAGGGGATGAGATTACGGATTGCGGATTACAGATTAGAGATACAAGGAACACACGCGGCGAAGCGGTCGACCTGCTCTTGGCTCTTGGCTCTTGGCTCTTGGCTCTTGGCTCTTGGCTCTTGGCTCTTCGTAAACTTCTTGCTTCTGACTTTCCCCCGAAGGGGTCCCTTTGGGACGCCTACCGACTTCTGTCTTTCGACTTCTTGCCTCTTGTCTCCGGCTTCCGCGTTCCGCGTTCCGACTTTCGCGTTTCGATCTCTCCCCTCTATCCTCTACCTTCTCCCTCCTACCCTCTACTCCCTACCCTCCAGTCCCCCCTCTTCCTCCCATTTCCCACGTCTCGCCAATTTTTTGCAGCGCTATCCGTTCCGGCTGGTTCTCTGCTGCCGCCATCAGCCGCTGCATCGGTTCGCTTGTCGGCTCATCGCTCTGTATGAACGTGTTCCAATGGATCGGCAGGAGATACGACGCTTTCATGTGGTCTGTCATTGCAAGCGCCTGTTCCGGATTCGCATGCGAACGGATCCATGGGTCATAGGCTCCGATTGGCAGGATTGCAAGGTCAATTGATAGCTCCCGTTCGGGAAGCTTCATGAAGAACTCCTGGTAGGCGGTGTCGCCCCCAAACAGGATATGGTGTCCGTTCTTGCTGATCAGATACGCGTTATAGCTTCGTCCTTCAGGGTTCCCTCGTGACCGGTCTTCCTCCCACGGATAGCGCCAGCCGAAGTGTCGCACCTGAAGAGCTTCCACTCTCACATCACCAATCAGTGAGAACTCGTTCCAATCAATCTCATAGACCTTCTCGAATCCAAGACCCTCTATTATATCCAGCGTGTGTTTCGCGATGACGACCGGTGTGCCGCGGTCGAATTCGCGAAGCGAGGGAGTATCCATATGGTCCATGTGTCCATGGGAAACCAGGATAATGTCAATCGGAGGCAGTTCTTCCATCGTCAGGGCCGGGAGAACGAGCCGTCTCGGGCCCAGAGTGAACAACCGGAACACATCAAGCCCAATCCGCTCGGAGAAGACCGGATCTGTGATGATCCACGTCCCGAAAAAATTAATGAGGACCGTGGCGTGGCCGATCCATGCTGCGGTGATCGTTGAATTATCCCACGAAAGCGGATCCGGTTTTAGTTCCGGGACCGATGGAGGCTCGTTGTGAAACATCAGGTCCCACCGCGAGCGTTTTAACTCGGGGTTCTGTGCAATCAGTGCCGGTGCAGCGACCACGCTCACCCCCAACATCGAAAGAAATCTCCTGCGCGTGCTCATAAGATCCGCAATGCTTTTGTGATTCAGTTCGTCATGAGATGATAAGAAAATCCCCAGCGGCGAACAACACGATCCACAAAACCCCACTGCCATTGACTCTCACCTCGCGGTTTTCTATCATGGGCCTTCACCTTCTGGCAAGACGGTCCCTACTCCTTGATCCCATCCGGGACCGAAGTAACTCCCCACACGTCCAACTCACAAACACTCCGAAAGGGGTTCTATGAAATACTTCGCTCTCATGATTTTCTCCTCCATGATCTTGTTCGATTGTGACGATAACCTGACAGATTGCGGTAGCAACGACCCTCCTTCGGGAGGTGGTGGGAATGGCGGTGGTACGGCTCGAGACTCGGCGATTGTCCTCGAATCATCAGACGGGGGTAGGACCTGGTATAACCTGTACACGATCGATGAAGCAACGAGTCTGGACGCGGTTTCAGGGCCTGCCACCGGAGGACAGGAGTTCGTGGTCGGAGGAACGGATACTGCAGGGAACGCAATTCTCCTTACTTCTCATGACGCAGGGTTTGAGTGGACGCGCAGGTATACCGGTGGGCCAGGAAGCGTTGATAATCTGGAAGCAGCAGGTGCACATGTATTTGCTCTTACCGGGTCGTCTTTGCTGCGATCGACCGATTTCGGCGTGACCTGGAATGAAGTGGCTTCTGCTCCCGATCTGAATGGAATCAGCTTTCACGGTGTAACGGGATTTGCCATTGGAGGACAGGGCGACCTCCTGAGGACCACGGATTTCGGAGAAACATGGGTCAACATGCCGAATCCGTCTGTAACCCCTCTCTTTCGTTCAATAGCCAACCAGGACAACACTGTGATTGCAGTGGGATGGGGTAACCCGTCGATCGGTGGAGACTTTCCTGTGTACTACTCATTTGATACAGGCATGACCTGGCTGCCGGCCGCACATTCCACAGGCTTTTGTACTATCCCCAATGGCGAGTATCATATTGAATCCGTCAAATTTGTTGATTTCGACGAGGCAATTTTTGTCACCGATGGCGACTTTAACAACTCGACCTCCCGAACAATAAACAGCGGGGCAACCTGGTGCGGAATGTCAGAACCGATGTCAAATACTGACAACTTCAGAGACATTGTCACAGGAGAGGATCATATTCTCATTGTGGGAGATGAAGGAATCTGGTGGTCTGAAAACAAAGGATTTGATTGGGAGGAGGCCTACACGTCTGATCCAGGGGTCGAGCTCAAGGCTGCTTTCTTTCCCAGCTTTCCTCTTGGCTACGGGGTTGCGGTTGGTGTTCGTCACCCCTAGCACGAGGGGTTGTTGATTGTCGATTGACCATAGTTGACCATCGTTGATTGACAATCCAAGATTGAGGATCAACAGCCTTGCGGAGATGCACATCTGTTGTGTACTATTAATGAGGGATCAATGGTCGTATATCATTGAAGGAGTTGTCATGAAGGGCGTGCTCGTGGAATTGCTAAACCGGAGAACACCGCTCATTCTCGACGGAGCGATGGGAACAGAGATTCAGCGTCGTGGTGTTGACACCGGCCTGCCGATGTGGTCGGCCAATGCGCTCTTCAGCAAGCCGGCTCTGATTCAGCAGATCCACACAGAGTACATCGAAGCTGGCGCGGATATCATCACGAGCAATACATTCCGGACCACAAGAAGGACGATGCGGCGCGCGAACCTGCCGGATCGCTCCAAACAACTTACCGAAACTGCAGTCCACCTTGCCATGCGCGCACGGGAGCAATTTCCAGACCGGGAAATCCTCGTCGCAGGGTCAATTGCTCCACTGGAGGATTGCTATAGACCCGACCTGGTTCCTTCCGATGCCGAACTGCACTATGAGCACATGGAACTCGCTGAGCGACTTGCAACGGCAGGCGTCGATTTTCTGCTGGTTGAAACCATGAATACGATCCGTGAAGCATACGCCGCATGCGCGGCCGGGATTTCGACCGGCAAGGAAGTTATCGTCAGCTTTGTCTGCAACAGTAATGGAGACCTGCTCAGCGGTGAAACTCTTGCTGATGCAGTAAAATCGCTTGCAGACCTCAGACCCGCAGGCTTTTCAATCAACTGCGTCTCTCCCCATCACATGGCAAAAGCTGTCTCAGCAATTGCGACACATCTCCCTCGCCTCTTGCCAGGGGCAATCATTGCTGCGTATGGAAACATCGGCAACCCTGAGAGCGACGTGCATGGCTGGGAATTCACGCACGACATGTCCGAGGAGCAGTACGCGGGCCACGCAGCGGATTGGGCACGAACGGGAGTATCGATTGTCGGAGGATGCTGCGGCACGACGCCGGCTTACATAGAATCAACCACGAAGGCACTAAGGCACGAAGGGGAGGATGCAGGGAGGAGAAAAGAAACTATGAAAGCAGTAAAAGAATAACAGAGGAATGTCTGAGCAAGCGCTGAAAGAATCTCCGGAACACAATGCAGTGACCCGCCGCGGACTGGGAAATATCCAGAATGCGATCCAACACAACCAGGTACTACGAAAAACTACCAGACCAGGTCGAGAAACTTGCAACTGATGTTGTCGACGCCGCCTTCAAAGTTCACAAGTCTCTTGGGCCGGGCCTATTGGAATCAGTTTACGAGGCGTGCTTAACACATGAGCTGCGCCTCCGGGGTCATCAGGTACGGACACAAGTCCCTGTTCCAATAACCTATGAGGGCGTGACCCTCGACGCTGCTCTTCGTATTGATGTCCTAATCGACGATCAGCTTATCGTCGAGCTAAAGGCTGTTGATGCATTATTGCCGGTGTATGAAGCCCAGCTTCTTACATACTTGAAGTTGACCGGAAAAAGGCTCGGCCTCCTCATCAACTTTAATGTTCCGGTGATAAGAAATGGAATAAGGAGAATCATTCTGTGAGGTCAGCATTCCATCTTTTTCTTCGTGCCTTTGTGTCTTCGTGGTAGATTTTCCCATGCGCCATAAATTCGACAAGTCTCTCTTTACCCGCCGGACCGGCGGCGAGCTGCCTGCCGTTGTGGTCGCGCAGGATGAGCATCTCCAGTCAAAATTCATCGTCCAGAAGATCCTGGAGCTCCGCGAGCAGGGAATCGCCCTGACTGATATCGCTGTTCTCTTCCGTTCCAGCTACCTGTCATTCGACCTGGAGATTGAACTGACCAGGGCAAATGTTCCGTTCGTCAAGTTCGGCGGGTTCAAATTCATTGAGACGGCACACGTCAAGGATCTCGTTGCTTATCTGCGCGTCCTCGAGAATCCACGGGATGCCGTCGCATGGAACAGGATTCTGTTGCTCATCGACGGGATCGGACCGAGAACAGCGGAGAAGATCATCACCGATATCGTCACCCGTCGTGCGGATCCCGGAGGCAATCTTCCCTCCTTCTGGTCTGAGTACAGCGCGTATCCGGACAATGTTCGCACTCTCTTTGAGACTCTCCGTGAAATTTCGCCTGAGCGCTTTGCGCCGGCCGATAAGGTTCAGAGTCTCCTGAACTACTACAATCCCCTCTTCACCCGTCGCTACGACGATTTCAACAAGCGGCGAAAAGATCTTGAGATGTTCCAGCAAATAACCGAGAGATACCGGTCAGTCGGTACTCTGCTCTCC
>DAIPLH010000116.1:4063-8032 GCA_036769325.1 Bacteroidota bacterium | reverse complement strand
CCAATACCAAGGATGATTGGACTCCCCTTGCGCGCAGCGATCATCCGGTCGGGGTGTCTCTTCGAGATCACCACGATGCCATACGTTCCGCCCACTTCACTCAACGCAAGCCGGACAGCCGAACACAGGTCACCAACTTTAGCGTACATTGCGCCGATCAAATGAGCAAGGACCTCCGTGTCCGTCGCCGTTTCGAACGTGTGTCCTTCACGGGTCAGCTTGGTTTTGATCGCCTGATAATTCTCGATAATACCGTTGTGAATAACGGCTATTTCTTTTTCGTTGTCCCAATGCGGATGGGCGTTTATGTCATTTGGTTCACCATGGGTGGCCCACCGCGTATGTCCCATTCCGAGCTTTGATTCCAGGGTCCCGTTCAGGGTATCAAGCAATTTCACAAGTTCGGCGACTTTTCCCGCCTTCTTGTAAACCCTGATTCCTCCATCCCGAACGAGTGCGATCCCGGCAGAGTCGTACCCCCGGTATTCCATCCTCCGAAGCCCTTCAAGGAGAATAGGAACCGAGTTCTTCCCGCCGATATATCCCACAATACCGCACATTTTGGAATCCTTTTTACGTGGTTAGGGTGAAAAGATAGTGAGAATGAGAAAGAGAAGCAACGAGCGGAATGAACCGTAGAGTCCTTGTGGGGCGCTTCTTGTCAATTTATGAACACTGATACCACGGATGAATTTCCACAGATTGCTATCTCTGTGGTTATCAGTTCCAATTTGTGGTATCTGTGTTCATTGCAGTTGCATCTTGTCCGGATCACCCCCGAAAACCGACCACCGCCATCATTCGACCGGAATTTTTCCCATCACGCCTGAAAGAGTGCAGGAGCGTTCGTTCGGAGATCGTGCACAGCTCACTCTCCTCGATTCTCTTCGGATCCACTCCGCTCGCGATGAGTTGAAGACGATTGGCTTTGCGGACATCCAGAAATTTCTGCCCGTTCTTGTTTGCAACAGTGTCGCCCGGAAACCGGGAGGCAACCTCACTCCCCACTTCGTAGCAACATACCCCGGCCGAAGGACCAAGGTACGCAATGATGTTCCCCGGTTTGACTCCGCCTTCATGCATCATGATTGCGATGGCAACTTCAGCTATCCCTGCATCCGCCCCGCGCCAACCAGCATGAACCGCAGCGACGACCTTCGTGACGGGGTCAACAAGAATCATCGGCACACAATCGGCGACAGTCACCCCAACGAACAGACCCGGTATTGTGCTCACCAACCCATCACAATCAGGATATGTTCCGGCCGAAGAAACAACATGTACAAAATTGCTATGAATCTGAATGGGTATGGCCAGATCTTCCTGCCGAATGCCCAGTTGATCCAAAAAGAGTTCCCGGTTCTTCTGAACATCTCCTTCTGCATCGCCAACACGAAAAGAGACATTCATCCCAAATGGTTGTTCACTCACCCCTCCCAACCGTGTGCTCATGCCAAAAACCAGACTAGGGATCTCCCCCAGTAACCCAGACCGGATGATAGTGCCTTCAATCATCAGCACCTTGCTGACTTGCGGTCTTCGGCTCAGACACATCGTTCGGGTAGATGTCAAGGCTAATGACAACCTCGGTTCCTTCACCCTGGACGCTGTGGACCTGGATCGTCCCTTTCAGATCATCAATAGTCTCCTTCACAATCGGTAGCCCCAGGCCCATCCCGTCCGATTTCGTCGAAAAATTGGGCTGGAAGAGTTTCCCTTTAATTTCATCAGGAATACCCGTTCCGAAATCCTGGAACCCAACCTCAGCCTGGTTCCCTTTCCGGACTGTGCGAATGACCAATATCCCCCGATTATTCATTGCCTGCATGCCATTGCGAATGATATTGATGAACGCACGCCTGAGCATCTCTTTGTCAGCAAGAATCGGGAGAGGATCCGGATGCAGGTTTTTCTGTATCGTCAATTCTCTTTCCCCTTCAAACAGCCGGGAGGCTTCACAGGCGATCTCGCTGAGGTCACATGGTTCGAGGTTGGCCTTCGGCATTTGTGCAAAATGAGAGAACTCGGAAGCGATCCGGCTCAGCGCGTCGATCTGCTTGATCACCGTTGCAACAATGTCTTCCAGTAACCTGCCGAAATCCGGGACATTGTCGCGATACGTCTGCCTCAGATGCTGAAGCGACAGCTTCATCGGTGTCAGGGGGTTCTTGATCTCGTGAGCAACCTGCTTTGCCATCTCTTTCCAGGCAAGCTCGCGTTCATACTGTACCAGCTCATCCCGTTGCCGCCTGAGGTCCCTCGTCATTGTCTCAAAGGAGCTGATCAGTTCACCGATTTCCCCAACGGCTTTCCCTCCACCAACCGAAACATCAAACTCTCCTCTGGAGACCCGGCGTGTGGCCTCCGTCAGGCGATGAATAGGCAACGCGATCCTGCTCGCGACTGTCGTCGCAAGCACGATCACAGTAAGGAACACAACGGCATAGACCCCGAAAAGAAAAGCATTCTGCTGGGAAACCTGACGGTCGAGTTCGTCCTGGCGATAGAGCGTTGGGACCGAAACAATGCCTGCAAGAACGTTCCGGTTGTCATAGACAGGGCGATAACCAACTGCATACCGGTAGCGACCAATGTTCTCCGTCTGCTGATAGAAGCGTGCGCGGTCTATGACAATCGCCGAGTACGCGCTTCCGCTCAGCCTCCTGTCCAGGAGGCCTGCCGCATAGAGTTCCGGCCTGCTCGAACTCTGGAGATTCATGCCGGTGTAGTAGTTGAAGTCAGTCCCTGCTTCGATGGCTATATCTTCGGCCAAGTCGCCAGAGAGTCCCTCGTTTTCCTCTCCAGCCTGGAAAATTTTCTGCGCAACGGATTCAGTCTCACGTTGCAATCTCCTTTGTGTTTCTTCGATCAGCCGCTGCTCGGCGAAATCCTTTCCGTAGTATGCGATGACAATCAGCGGCGCTATGGCAGTCAGAAGAAGGGCCGAAAGCAAGCGGTCTCTGAATGTCACCGTCAAGGGAACCCGTCTCGCCCACCGAACAGCGAGATACCCGATCAGAACCACAAGGACGACCAGGATGTAGTACACAAAGACCTTGACGAGATTGAACAGATACCACGAAATTCCCTGGACCGGCAAGGTGAGGACGACAACCTGACCTTCAACCTGGTTCCCCCGAAGGAAGAGTGCATCGTACAGATCCTCACCAATCCGGATCTCACTCCAGAACGACGAAAGGGTGGTGTCCTTCGAGAGCTCTCGGGCTGGTCGTGGGAGCGGAGCCCCAACCGGGAAGAGTTCCTGTGTGGAAGCAAAGAGTGAGCCATCCCTGAACTCGGAAACGGTTACGGACCGGTAGAATGATTCAAGACTCTCCGGGGCCTGACTCCGAAGAAAAGCCGGAACATCTCCACGAAACAGAGTTTGCTGACCGGCCGCCACCAGCACGGTTGCGTATGCAAGGACACGATTGCCATACCTCACGGGAGAAGACCCACGGTAGACCTTGAATGCATTCACACCAGCACCGATCTCCCGCATCTGGACAAACTTTGCAGGCGGCGCCTGTCGTGACAGCCCCCGCTCTGGCAGCACTGACTGATCCCCGATGCTGAACCGACTGATTTCCTGACCTGTCGAATCGGTCAGGAGAAAGAGCGAGCTGTATCCCTCGCGACATGCTGAGCTTCCTGCCCATGCAGTGAGCGTAAGGCGGTCAATCTCTTCAGGACTTCCCCTCAGGAGCGCCTCCACAACATTCTCCTTCAGCAACAACTCCAACGCCTCGTCCACCACGTATGTCAGCCAGCTGTCAACAGGCCGCAGGACTTGCCCGGCAAAGACCTCAATCCGCTCGCGATCTTTTTCCTGTGTCCTCATGTCGAGCTGTGGATAGAAAAAGATGGCCGAAAGTCCTAATGGAATCAGGAGTCCACCCGGTGTGAGGCGCGGGTATTCCTGACCGACGGTCCTGGAGAGGTAAAACCCATAGAGCAGCAAGCACCCTG
>DAIPLH010000116.1:0-4053 GCA_036769325.1 Bacteroidota bacterium | reverse complement strand
ATTCGAGCTACCCAGGAATTCGATCACGATCACGCCGGCCGCAAGCATCCCCCCGGTAATGATCCAGCCGACAATGGAGCTTCCCGGATCCTTCGACATCGGACCTACGAGCCTCATGATCAGTGCAAGCAATCCGGCCGACGCTACGACGATGCAGAGACTGATGGTGAAGAGGTTGATGACCATGAGGGCCAGTTCGAACGAGGGAATAATGACGGCAGGGTCATTGAATTGCAATGCAGAATCAAACACGGCACTTCGAATGATGACACCGTAAGCACGAAGCAGAAGGAAAAAAAGGACAACTCCCGGAACGGCAACGACCCACCGGACCAACCTGACACGGAACAGCCCTATCCCCAAAAGCGAGGTGTCTGATCGCACCAGAAACGAAGCGACCGTCAACGTATTGATGAGCAGGGCAACCGATGTGAGAGTCAGCTCTCCGATTGATTTCGCAAGTCCATTCCCGAACTTCGAGGCATAGAATGCAGGATCGAATACCCCACTGGGAAAATAGAGGGAAGGAAGATCGAGCCAGAGCAGCGCATATCTGGCGAACCAGATCATTGCTGTGAGGGCGAGACATTTCAGGAAAACGTTCCGGACTTCCCTGATCATCCTCCAGAGAAGGAGGATCCCAAGGACAAGAAGAATGCCGTGAAGAATCCCCTTCGCATGGCCAAACGAGGATTCAACATTCTCAAGAATCGACGCCTGTGTCGGGATCGGGACACTGACGAAGCCAATCCTTGTACTGTCGATTCCAAACAGCGGTGCGCTCGCAAGATCCGTCTCTGGTACCGGATTTCCCCCGACCACAAAATCGAATCGCACTGGAATGCCGAGTTCGCGGAGGACAGTCTCAGAGAGTCCTGCGCGGTCAACGTAGCGGT
Source organism: Bacteroidota bacterium (assembly GCA_036769325.1). Classification (GTDB taxonomy): domain Bacteria; phylum Bacteroidota; class Ignavibacteria; order UBA10030; family UBA6906; genus DAIPLH01. Next base: position 3,157 of record DAIPLH010000116.1, on the reverse strand, counting down.
TATTCAATGGATAGTGCGTGTCAATGGTATTGCGAACGAGAACAACCCCGGTGATCTTGTTGCCACTGCGAACGGGAGTTGCGACGAAGAGCTGGGAATAAAGAGAGGATGGAATGATATACGATGTGAGACGCCCTTGAAGCGCCAGACGAATCTCGTCAATGTTCACGGGCCCGCTGGCGCCGCTCCAGACAACCAGCTGAGCACGATCGTCAAACACCTCAACGCCCACACGATACTTGTGACTGACTTCATTCGCTTCGCGAAAAAGGGGGCTGAGTTCGAGTGACCGCCCCTCGAGGTATGCGGAAATCAGATCGTTCCGTGCGAGATCCGTAGTGATTCTACGGGTTTCCCTCTGGATCGAAACAAAGCGATTTGACGCTTCACCAAGAAGTCGGGTTGCTTCGGTTCGGGCAAGTTCCTCCGAATTCTCCCTGGAATAGTCCAGCACGAGAAAACCAGCGAAATGTGTCAGGAGGAGAAGGCCAGAAACAAAAAAGACGATAATAGGATATCGCCTTTGTTCGTTCACCCAATGTTTCCACATGCCGTTAGCAGATTTTTGGAAAAAGAGAACCGGTACAGCGCGAAGGCGCCAAGGGAATATGAAAAGAGAAAATCCTGATCATTTTCAACAATCCTCTTGGCGTCGTAGTGTCTTCTCCCAAAGTATCTCTTTGGGGGTGGTTCCCTTTGCAAAAAGGGAATCTCACCGACCTTTTAGTATATCTTGATCTGGCTGATCACCCATTTCCCTCCGGCCTGTGTCAATGAGACGTACACTTGTGCGGCTTCCTTCACCCCCTTCTGATCAAGATCAACCTTTCCGGTTGCGAACGGGGTGTCACCCGACTGTTCCATGGTACCGTATTGCAAACCGGAGAATTTGTTCGCGCGAAGGTAATTCTCCAGAACGTAATAGGCCTGACTTGAACTGTAGTACCCGCTTTCTCCTCCGCGGAGGTTAACGTGAACCTGGGGGCCGAAGAGCTCCGAAAAAGACGAGATATTCCCTGAATTCAGTCCCCTCCTGACATCCTCAAAAACCTTCTGATGATCCTGGCGGACGGTCTGGCTTGTCTGCTGTTCCACCGAATGACCAGCATCCCACGACCCGGCTTCGGGTGAGGAATCTGTCGCCTCGCGAGTTTCCTTCGGCTGTTTCTTCAGCGACTTGTTAGTTTCCGAACCACCAGAATCGGTCCGTATAGGTTTTGAGGAGGAGGTTTTTCGTTTCTCTGCTTCGCGGGGTTTGGATTTGGGAGTGTCGCTTACATCCTGTCGGGACGCGGGCTTGGTTCTTGTGGAAGTCGTTGCTCCGGGGTCCTTTTCACGTCCAGTGTCCTTTCGTTCCTGGGGAAAACCAGGAGAATGGAGACCAAACGCTAATATGGCAAGAATAAGTCCGGTTTTCATTGACCTGCAAGCTCGGTATCAAAAATCAACTTACGTCATCCAGAAAAGAAAGTCAATAAAACCAACAATGGAGAACGGCGCTGTTGGCATGGCCACCATCAAACCAGGCTTGCAGCACCTGCTTCTCCACTGTTGAACCTTGCCCACTCACCCACCTCTATCTCGATCACGGGGGAGCAAGGTTATAAAGAATGCTCCCAACACCACAACCCAACAAAGCCTTCCTTAAGAAGCTCCCATCTTCACTACCCACCAAGCTTCTGGTACACATATGTCAAAGGCTGTGCCAGAGATTGAGCATCGAAATACCTTGTTTCCAGTGTAGTCACGAGGAAAAGTGTAGAGAGGAATGTGCAGGCCGTATAGAAATCAGGACGCAGATCAGTCAGACCAACAAATAACGCCATTGTTTGCGACCGCAAACGGCTTTCCTCTGAGGGTCAGACCGGCGAAAGGTGTGTTTCGCGAAAGTGAATGAAAGCGAAGCGGATCCACTGTCCAGCTCTGGTCAGGTGAAAACAGAGTGAGATTTGCCCTGGCGCCCTCTGTGATTGTCACATCGGGGAGATGAAGGATCCGGCGAGGGTTCACGGAAAACAAGCGGACAAGTCGATCCAGAGAGAGAATCCCTCTATACACAAGCTCGGTCACTGCAAGGCCGATCGCTGTCTCCAGACCAACGATTCCAAACGGGGCGCTCTGGAATTCAACCTGTTTTTCATCAAACGAATGAGGAGCATGGTCCGTCGCAATCACATCGATTGTTCCGTCCCGCAATCCCTCCCTGATCGCATCCACGTCAAATTTCGTCCGCAGGGGAGGATTCATTTTTGTGTTGGTATCGAACGACCGCACTGCGTCGTCCGTGAGAAAAAAATGATGAGGAGTTACTTCGCAGGTGACCCTCAGGCCTTTCACCTTTGCTGCGCGTACAAGATCCACGGCACCCGCCGTGCTCATGTGCGCGACATGATACTGTCCACCCGTATAGCCGGCAAGCAGTATATCGCGGCTGATCATCACATCCTCAGCAGCCGCGGGCATTCCAGGAAGTCCCAGCTCCGTCGAGCAGAAGCCTTCGTTCATAACACCGCCGCGGGTCATGGGAATGTCCTGAGCGTGCTGGATAACCGGCCGGTTGAACATGCCTGCATACTCGAGGGCGCGCCTCATTAATTCAGCATCATGCACCGGATCCCCGTCGTCAGTGAACGCCACAGCACCCGCTGCCGCCATCTCAGCCATGGGGGCAAGGTGTTCCCCCTTCCTGCCTATGGTGACGGCACCGATCGGGTGAACATCGACCAATCCCAGGAGCGCTCGCCGGCTTTTTTCCTGAATCAACCGGATGACGGATTCATCGTCGATCGCCGGGTTCGTGTTGGGCATGCAGCAAACACCGGTGAATCCTCCTGCGGCTGCTGCCATGCAGCCTGTTTCGATCGTTTCTTTGTGTTCAAAGCCGGGCTCCCGGAGATGGACGTGCATATCCAGAAAGCCCGGTGCAGCGACAACTCCGGTCAGATCCACGCTTCGGGTTGAAGCTCCGCCTTTGAGGCCGGACGCAATCTTCCCGATCATACCATCAACAAGGTGGATATCACGTACCTCATCACGGTCGGTAAGCGGGTCGATGATCCTGACGTTTCTGAGGACGATGTCAATTGCTTTTTCGATTTTCATTATTGGTTTCCCGTTGCAAGGAGATACAGGATTGCCATCCTCACGGCGACGCCAT